>JAFEGS010000127.1 GCA_018239705.1 Verrucomicrobiota bacterium
ATCTTCAATGAGCCCGGCTGTTGCCATCCACCTCTACGTAGAAGATGTCGACAGTATCTTCAACCAAGCTGTAAAAGCTGGAGCAAAGGCAGTGATGCCGGTTGAGGATATGTTTTGGGGTGATCGATATGGACAGCTCGACGATCCATTTGGCCATCGCTGGTCCATCGCCACGCACAAAGAAGATCACGCTTAATCATCTGGACTGTTGATAAGAAGCTGAGGCACCTCTTGCAGCTCATCAACACCAGCGCACTTACATGTCCTAGACATTGATCCACCACAATAAACTAATGGCACACTAATGATGCTCAAATCGTTGAAATCTAGATTTTGAGCAAAAATCTTGAAATTATATTTTTGCTCATGTTACGATTATCTCAAAGATGAGCAGAAAGGATACTACCATGAATCGGCAGCCCATATTCATAGGAAGGAAGCATGAATTAGAGCGCTTAATGGCCTTGCATCACAAGAAAAGACCAGGGTTAGTCGTTGTCAAGGGAAGAAGGAGGGTTGGAAAAAGTCGACTCATTGCGGAGTTTGCCTCCAAAGCACCTAAATCCACCTTCTGGAGTTTTGCAGGGCTAGCTCCTCAAGAGGGTATATCCGCACAGGGGCAAAGAGACCATTTTGCAAGACAACTGGCGCTCATGCTTACAATTCCACCTCTGACGTTTTCCGATTGGAGCGATGCCTTTGAACATCTTTCACTGCATCTTAAAGCCGGTGATATTGTCCTATTTGACGAAATTTCATGGATGGGAGCCAAAGACCCGACTTTTATCCCTAAATTGAAAGTGTGGTGGGATAAACAGACAACGGCTTTTTTACTTGTTTTTTGCGGCTCTGTTTCTACATGGATTGAAGACAATATTCTTAAAAGCACAGCTTTTTTTGGACGTGTCAACTTAGAGATTACTCTAGAGCCATTGTCTATTCCGGAGAGTGCTGAACTCTTGCAAAAATTGGGCAACAAATGCTCTCCGTACGATATGTATAAGCTTCTAGCTATTTTGGGAGGGATCCCCTGGTATTTAGAACAGCTTAATTCTCAGGAGACAGCAGATGAAAATATCCGACAACTTGCCTTTGAAAAAAATGGCCTTTTGGTTTTGGAGTTTGACAGAATTTTTCATGATCTCTTTGACGGCAAAGGAACAACCTATAAGAAAATATTAGAAGCACTTAAGGATGGCTCTAGGACTCTTGTGGAAGTTCGAAAAACAATCGATTTTGCTCACAGTGGCACCTTAAGCACGATGATGGAACATTTGATCACCGCAGGCTTTGTACAAAAACAACCTCAATGGTCCTTTAAGACCACAAAGCCTCTCAAGAAAAGCTTATATAGAATAAGCGATCCCTATATTCGATTCTATCTTAAAATGGTAGAACCTCATTTAGCTAAAATCGTATCTGATGGATTTAGAGGGGTCAGTCTATCTTCTTTGCCCGGATTTGAAGCCCATTTAGGTCTGCAGGTTGAATACCTGTTGTTACAAAATCGCCCCCTTCTCTTGAAGGCTATAGGTATATCTGCGACAGATGTAGTTTGTGATGGACCTTACAGACAATCGGCAACAACGACGCACAGGGGATGCCAGATCGACTATCTTGTCCAAACGGCAACCAATAATTTATTCATCTGCGAGTTTAAATTTAAAAGACGTGAGCTTAGTACAGACGTGATTAATGATGTGCAAGATAAAACGGAAGCGCTCGTCTTTCCAAAGGGATTTGCCGCAGTCCCGGTGTTATTTCATCTGAGCGGTGTATCGGACTCTTTAGAGACAGCTTCGTACTTCTACCGCGTAGTAGACATCACCCATTTTCTGGAATAAGCGGTCCCCATGCAATTTAAACGCCCCACGCACGGCCCTCTTCTCTATCAAAGAGAATCATAAGTGTTGTTTGGGTATAGATCCCGCCCTGATCCCGGCGTAGATAAAATTTATCTTTGTAATAAAAGAAATTTTTATTGCAACTACTATTAGAGTATGTACACGTAGGAGATACACAAATGACTGTGCTTAGAAATGATTTGAAGCAATTATTTGCATTACAGGACCAGTATGAGTCTCTCATAAAATCGGAGGATCAGCCGAGCAAAACAGATGCAGCAATGGAGAACGTATCCAAAAATGTGTTCATTGGTCTGAACAGAAATGGAGAAGTATTTATTGAAAAGAAGGAAAGGGGGTTTATTGCATGGGTGAGCAGGTGCATTCAGTGGCTTACGGGTGAAAAGAATTATGATGCTAACAAAAGCTTCGTCAATCTAAAAGAAAAATTTGATGACATCGACCGAGCTGATAGCGAAGATCTGAAAACTGTTTTAATAGAACTGAAATGTGATTCTGGAAGACTTGAATCTCTCCAAGTGTTTCGTGATAATATACGCCATATTGCGGAGCATGTCGGTTATAAGAAGGTAGTAGATTCATGGAAAAAACCAGGAGAGGGAAGTTTGGCCAGCTTGGACCTTCGACTAGTTGGTAATACTCCCGGAGAAAAATTTGTAGATCTTTGGAGAAGGTACACTGATGCACAATTAACAGCAGCAATAAATAAGTCCACAAAAGAGCAATGCAATGAGCTGCTAGAGCAGATTACAGGAAACTCGATTAGATCTTTATATGATGTAGCAGTTGCGTGTGACGTGCTGTCTAAGGGCATTGGAGATATTCTTAACCCAGAATCTACTAACAAGGGACTGGCTGAAGCGAGCAAATGCCAGAAACACCTTGGAGAGTTGAAGGGGAAAGGACTGGACTTGAGCATCTAGCAAGGTGTTAGAGTGTTTTTTCTGCTGCATTGGCCATGTTGCCCCCTCACCGGTGCTCCAAAGAAGGGGTTAGATAGAGAGCATGAGGTGAATAAAAAAATAATGCTTGAAAAACTGAATATCGTTACACTTCTTGATATCAAGACCATTTTCTTACCTTATGCTACAAGATTTGTGATATAAATTTTTTTAGATTTATGAGCAATGGAATAAGATGGTAAAAGAGGTTCATTTGCAGCTACCTTCCATTCAATCGTACTTGCCAACCTTGCCAACACCGAGAGAGGCCTTTGTTGGCACTCTCGCAGTCGTGTCAGCCTATTATTTTCGAGGAATTTCTGGGGTTATTGCAGTCGTCGCTGCCTATAGCATCTATCGATGTGCGAGCACAAATTGCCCGGCTGCTCAAAGGCGAATTACAGTTGAAAAGAATATAAGAACAGAATTCTTTAAAAGACTCCCAAAAGCACTCAAAAGTGAGATTTTGAATCAAGCGCCGATATCAAGTGAAGCAATCGCTGAATTGCGAGAAGAGAAACTGGACTTGAGAGACATAGAAAGACTTCGAAAAATAGCAATCTCTGCCTGTCTCGAGGAAAAAATTGATAAAAAAGAACTTACGTACATCATGCTCTCCTGTATGGTACAGGAGATGAAGAATAAGCTCCCTGGGATCACATTTGATTCAACGTATGGTAAATCGAAAGCATCTTTAGAGCGTATTGTCGACATGTTTTGTAGCTGCGTACATATCCAATCACACGTGCTCGGGAATCCAGCATCAAGAGAGGATGCCTTTTTTGTTATTCAAAGAAGTGAGCGTTTAGATAGCAGAAAAGAGTATCATCACACAGCCTATATCGCTCAAACTGCATATCCCTTCTCGTTCAATAATGGGCGAACACTATATGTGTTTCCACCTCACACTTTTGAAAATTTGCTCGTTTATAGGTATAGAAACCCTGAAAGACCGCTTGTTGCTCTGGGAACGAGATCGATTGAAAAATTCTCAGACAATACTCATAGAATCCTTTCAATAACCGGAGGAACCACCGTTCCCACTCCAAATATTGAATCAAATGAAGCACTTAGCCTGCCATTTTATCTCCATGATTGCTACCATCTGGATCTTGATTCCGCTATGGGGTCTGATCGAGTATTCTGGAATGCCTTTGGCAGCTACTTTCTCAATTGTTCCAAGCAAGCCGAAGACAGCAACATGAAAAAAGCTTTTCAGACCTTAGGCCAGTTTTGCCTGGACAAAGAATTTGAAAGCTATAAGCATCTACCAGTAAACGAAGCCTTTCTTGTTCCCCTGATTGGATTATATGAAATAGCTGGGAAAGAGCAGGTTGATGACAAAGAAGAGCCTTTTCAGTGTATTGTCGACGCCTCTTTTGTAAAGATAGTTCAAAAATCCTTCTTCCATCATCTTAAACTATTCTTACAAGAACATACAGCCACATTAAACCTTAGAGCAGACCTTTCGCTACAAGGTGTTTTAGAATCTTTAAACAGTAATAACGAAGATTTAAAAGATTTCAATTTAATTCTAAATGAGTTAAAAACACACCTACAATAAGATGTGGTTTACTTTGCAACTGTTGACAACATTATTTAGTGCTGTCTATAGCTTCAGGTTGCTAAGTGCTATCTGAAGATCATATTCCTTCAAGACTGT
>JAFEGS010000128.1 GCA_018239705.1 Verrucomicrobiota bacterium
CCCTCTCAAGTTTTTCTGCCAGGATGATATTGTTCCACAAAATAGTAATGATTTTTTAAATAGTATTAAAACAGTTGAAACGAGCCTCAATCAAATCGCTGTGGCGCAGCAGACAATTGCCATTAATCTCCAGCAACGCAATGTGCAGCACGCTAAGGTAGCCATACAATGCAGCGCATGGATACAGGAACTTTGGAAGCTCTCTTCCTCAATAGAAGAGTGCCGTAAGCGCATCCAAGATCAAATCGACCAACTGCCCTTCTTAGATAAAGAGATCAATGTGCAAGGCTCACAAGAGCTCTCTGTGCTCGAACAGCAATGCTACCGGCTCAATGAAAAAAATAGCAAATTAACACTCCTTATCAATAGCCAAGAGCACCAAGACACGCTTACCTTCTACAAAGAGGTCATCTACCTATGCGAAAAAGAAAAAACTCCCTCTCCAGATCTTCTCAATAGCCTGCTCAATCAGATAAAAGAGCGGATGACAAACCAAAAAGAGAAACTTTTGCATCTCGACCGCAATTTGCGTAGATCTATCATAGCAATTCATAGGGAAATACTCGACTACTTAAGCTATGCTGCCTCTACCTGCAGTGATTCTCAAAGTATACAGATGCAGATTGAGTCGCTTAAGCCAACAGACATCTCTCTTACGAAATCGCAAATAAACAATAACCTTACTCACCAAGACACGCAATACCAGGAATCCTTCTCCGCTGTCACGCTCCCAAAAGAGCGCATGTTTAAACACGATAGCCACCTCCCCTACTTCGTGAACTATTTCAAAATTAAAGATATTATTCCCGAGCTGCACGATATAGCAAAAGGGCTCTACCAAATAGAGATGGATTTAGAAAGAAACATTAAGGATGCCTGGCAGCTGAAAACAACATATGCAGTACCAAACTACCCCGCCTTATTGAAGATCCTTGAAAGTAGCATCCAGACACAAAGAGACAATCTGTGTAAGACACCATTTTGTGCAGCAGTACGTGCGGGATTGCTCTATACAGAAGGGCTTTTTACCCAGATCGCAGAGATCGAGCAGACGTACGAATTCTACTTCAAGCTCACCACCACATCATGGCAGCAAGTAGTGACTCTCCAGAAGCTGTTTTACAAATATTTGTATCCTGACACCTCGTCATATATTCCTCAAGTAATGGTCAATTATACCTCAATTTCCACCCTTCACTCTGTTATAACCCAGCTGCACAACGTCTCCAAGTCCATGGATGATGATCCTTTCTTAGCACACTACAAAGCCAGAGTCGCTAAAGCGATAGCGACGAGCCTTGCCTGTATTGGAAAGACAGCCTTTCTTCTCACTCCTCAAGAACAAGGGGTTTATGACAAGGTGGGTGCCGGATCGGTGCTATTCGATACCCCTTCTCCTGAGAAGGCCGCTCTAAAGATGCATCAGGATCTCGTAAAATGTCTTCTTTCAAAGAAAATGGTGGAGCATCTGCACTTTACTACTCACCGCTTCGATTTACATTTAGACATCACATTGACAAAGCTGACGACGAACGAAAAATATAGTGACTATTTCAGCACTATCACCCGAGAGGATAACAATTTTGAAAAGCTTATCAACCACTACAGAGGTATAGTAGGCTTAGGAGAAACTGATCAGAACCACCTCCTCCAGCTCTGCGACATCACGAGTTTACTGCAGCAGATCATAAATAGTGACGGCACAGATGCCATCCTCACCTTCTTTACCTACTGCCAGATGGTACAAAGGTTAAGAGAAGCCAAGGAGACAGTAACGAATCAAGAGCGCTGGGAAGGATTTCTTGCATCTATTGAACCGCAAGTAAAAGCCATTAAAGATAAATATAATTTTAATTATGTGCCGAATAGTGCTGAAATACCTAACGGCGATTGGATTCACGAAGAGGGGGGCGAAAAAACAGTGTTTACCATCCTGATAGAGGCCATCTGGGGAAAGAGCCAGTATAAACAACAAAACGCCATGCAACTTATCCACACAGCCATCCTTAGCTACCAATCGAAACTCGACGAGATGGATACCAAGATCCAGTACCTGCTGATGGCTTTTGCCTGGAAGTACTTCCATATGCATTACAATGATCGTATGCATATCGTAGATAATTGTGACGAATTTGGGTTCTCACGATTCGAAAAGATCTACCTCCCACAGTTTTTTGCAGCCCATCTCAAGAATCCAGACCAATGGACGGGGTATTATACGATGGCTACAGTAGAATACTCTTTCTATTCGTTTCAGAATCGAAAAGGTGCACGTGATATAATCGAAAAATCGGTGCTAAGGCAGCCTATAGAGGAGCATAGAAACCCCACCTTCAACAATTTTTCCCCGATCTGGAAACACATAATGATGCAATACCCCGCAGTAAAAGAGTGGGCTGAAAATGGTGGCCTCAAAAGGCAGCAAAATACACATGCATGCGATGAGTATCTACGAATGCTCAACGAGGCTTGTGACAGTGGTGAAATCGATGATTCACCTCATTATAAACATATTTTTACTAAACTTTTACAAGAAGCTAAGAACATGTTTGCTATTCCTATTTAATAATAAAATCTATATACTTTCTCTAAATTTTATCGTTAGATGGGTATGCAGAAAGATTACGAGCTTCTCGATAGCGGAGAAGGATACAAGCTAGAGCGCTTTGGGGCCTATGTGCTTGCACGCCCCTGCTCTCAAGCTGTATGGAAAAGAACATTATCTCCAAAAATATGGCACAAAGCTGATGCCACCTTTACTCGCACTGAAGATAATCGCTGGAGTAGACGTGGCGACTTGCCTGAGCAGTGGACCATGGAGACTGAGGGCATCAAGTTCAAGCTCTCTCTAACCGATTTTGGCCATCTCGGCATCTTTGCTGAGCAGCGAGATTCTTGGGCCTGGATTCAAGAGAGGCTCAAGAAAGCAAAGCGCCCCAGAGTGCTCAATCTCTTTGCCTATTCGGGCGGATCGACTATGGCAGCAGCCATCGCCGGAAGCCATGTATGCCACTTAGACGCTTCAAAGGGGATGGTAAGCTGGGCCCGAGAAAATGCCAAGCTCAATAACCTGGAAGAGGCACCCATTCGATGGATTGTCGAGGACGTACAGAAGTTTATCGAGCGCGAGATACGGCGCGAAAGCAGGTACGACGCCATTATCCTCGATCCCCCCTCTTTTGGTAGAGGTTCTAAAAACGAGCTTTTTAAAATCGAAAACCACATTATCCCTCTTTTAGAGGGTGTGCGCAAGCTCCTTACTCCGGAGCCTCTTTTTGTCCTCTTTTCTTGCCATACGCCGGGATTTACCCCCACTGTCCTTTCTCAACTGCTTCAGCAATGCCTTGAGGGGTTGGGTGGTTCGATCGAACAAGGAGAGATGCTGCTCACAGGTACTCCATTCTCAATCCCTAGCGGAGCATTTGCTCGGTGGTATACATGATTTCTAGCCTTGAAAATAGCCTCGTCAAGCAGGCGGTCCATCTCAGAGAGAGACACTGGAGAAATAAACTTGGCCTCTTTTTAATCGAAGGATACCGCGAAATTCTTCGCGCACAGGAGAGTAAGACAAAACTCGATCACCTCTTTGTCTGCCCAGAGCTTTTCCTCGGCGTCAATGAGCCAAAACTGATCGAAGAGGCTCGTGCAAGCGGCTGCAAAATCATCACCTGCACAGATAAGGTCTTTAAAAAAATATCTTATAGAGATCGTCCCGATGGCCTTCTCGCCATCGCGCCGCAGCTACCCCGCGATCTGCACTTTTTAGAAGAAAAGCTTCAGGGCATCTCTTCGCCTCTTCTCATCATCGCAGAGGCCATTGAAAAACCGGGCAATCTCGGCACTATTTTGCGCTCAGCAGATGCTGCGGGAGCTCATGGCGTCATTATCTCTAACCGCTGTACAGACATCTACAACCCAAACGTCGTTCGCGCAAGTTGCGGAACGCTCTTTAGTGTGCCTGTTGTCGAAGCTACAAGCGAAGAGGTACTGGCCTGGCTGCACAAGTGGAAGATCCAGATTATTGCAGCTATGCCGCAGGCTCAAGCGCTCTACACCGACATCAACATGACCGGCCCAACTGCCATTGCGGTGGGTACTGAACAGCTAGGCCTGAGCCACACCTGGAAAACAAGCGCGCACATTCAGGCTCGCCTGCCAATGTGCGGTAAAGCAGACTCACTTAACGTGGCCATGGCCACAACCCTCATCCTCTATGAAGCACTACGACAACGAAATACTGTTTGAAGACAATCATTTGCTTGCCCTTAATAAGCCCTGTGGAATAGTCACACAAGACACCGAGGGCCATGCAGAGAGCCTGGAACAGATGGCCAAGCGCTACATCAAAGAAGCCGCCGGTAAACCAGGCAACGTCTATCTACACGCCATACATCGCCTCGACACACCAACTTCAGGCATTGTCCTCTTTGCCAAAACTTCCAAGGCGCTCAGCCGCCTCCAAGAGGC
>JAFEGS010000129.1 GCA_018239705.1 Verrucomicrobiota bacterium
TTGCTGTCGTTGGGGCCTTCTTAGGCCTTTCTCGCGAACGCTCCGACTCTCGCCGCTACCCATCGATCGATCCACACATATCGTGGTCAAAGTACCTGCATGCCGTTGGTGTCATACTCTCAGAGATGATGCCTGAATGGCCATCCACTGTGAAGAAATGCAGCCATATTCTTCGAGAAGGTGACGAAATTCGTAAGCGAATGGAGGTGGTTGGTGAGGAGGGTATTGCCATGAAAGACCTCATTACCTATCTCAAGGCCGAGCTGTATGACTTTAGCTACCTGCAGCAAAATGCCTTTGACAAAGAGGACTGCTACTGCCCACTGCCTAGACAGATTGCCCTCATGGAAATTATAAAAGATATTATTGACAGCGAATTTTCTTTTGGCAATCATGACGAGGCTAGAGCATTCTTCCTCACGCTGCAAAATAAAGTAAAAAATATTAATTTTACTGCTTTTAACTCTCCACACTACCACGAGCTTACTCAGGAAGTACAAGAGATGCTGAAAGCACACACTGATCAGCCAAAGGTGGCTATATGAGAACAATCTACGAACGCATTGACGCCATGAGGGGAAACCTCATCACAGTTTTAGCAGAAAATGTTGGCCTTGGAGAGCTTGCCAGAATCGACATGGCTGACGGCAGATGTGCATACGCCTCTGTTTTGAGAATTGAGGGACCAAGAGTTACTCTTCAGGTATTTCAAAGTACTCGAGGAATTTCTACAGGCGATACGGTCACCTTCTTGCGCCGCCAGATGCAGGTCACCTTCAGCGAATCGCTTCTTGGTAGACGCTTCAATGGATCGGGAAACCCAATTGATAAAGGGCCTGACATTGTAGGAGATCCTGTAGCTATTGGAGGGCCATCGTTTAACCCTGTTAAGCGCATCATCCCTCGAGAGATGGTGAGAACCAATATTCCTATGATCGACATGTTCAACTGTCTCGTCATGTCGCAGAAAATCCCTATCTTCTCTGTTGCCGGTGAGCCCTATAATGCTCTCTTGATGCGTATTGCCAACCAGACAGATGCCGATGTGGTTATCATTGGCGGTATGGGCCTTACCTTCGGTGAATACCAGGCCTTTATTGACAACGCAGAAAAGGCAGCCTCTTTAAACAAAACGGTCATGTTTATCCATCGAGCCACAGACCCGGCTGTGGAGTGTATTCTTGTTCCCGATATGGCGCTGGCATGCGCAGAGCACTTTGCCCTGCAGGACAAAAACGTGCTGGTGCTACTGACAGACATGACCTCTTTTGCCGATTCGATCAAAGAGATCGCCATCACCATGGACCAGGTGCCCTCCAACCGAGGCTATCCAGGCTCGCTCTACTCAGACCTTGCCAGCCGCTATGAAAAGGCGGTCTCCATGGATGGCAGCGGCTCCATTACTATTGTAAGCGTTACCACAATGCCCGGAGACGATGTCACCCACCCAATCCCCGATAACACCGGATACATTACTGAGGGACAGTTTTACCTGCATGACGGAAGGATTGACCCATTTGGCTCACTGTCTCGTCTGAAGCAGCTTGTCATTGGAAAGGTGACGAGAGAAGACCACGGAGATCTCGCCAATACGATGATCCGCCTCTATGCCGAATCTAAAAAGGCTCGGGAGCGGCGCTCCATGGGCTTTAAGCTCTCAAAATGGGATGAACAGCTTCTTCGCTACTCCGGCTTTTTTGAACAGCAGATGATGAACCTGGAAGTCAATCTCTCTTTGGAGGACGCGCTCAATATGGGCTGGCGCATACTTGCTGAATGCTTTAATCGAGACCAAGTAGGTATTAAAGAGTCGCTTTTGAATAAGTACTGGCCTAAAATAGTAGTAGCTGGCGAAGCGTAAGTGGTACAATATGGCTGAGTTAAAAATTACAAAAAATGAACTGCGCAACCAGCAGAGTAAACTCAATCAGCTTCGTAAATACCTGCCTACGCTGCAGCTTAAAAAAGCGCTTTTGCAGGCGGAAGTGAGCGAAGCTCGCCTTGAGATTTATGGGCTGGAAGAGGAGCGAGATGGGGAAAAGAGAGCGGTCGATGACTATGCCTCTCTATTTACCCAACAGATCCCTTGCGATGTCCATCACTTTACAGCCATCCAGCATATCTACAAGCGATATGAGAACATTGCAGGCGCGGAAGTGCCCTTCTTTGAAGGCGCTGACTTTGCTCCGATCACCTACGATCTCTTTGAGACACCTGTATGGCTTGAAGCAGGTCTTGCAGGGATAAAAGCGGTCAGCAAGCTCAATGCACATATTGGAGTGACCAGAGAAAAGCTGAGCATCTTAGAGCACGAGCTTCGAGAGGTAACCATACGGGTCAACCTCTTTGAAAAAATTTTAATTCCTCGCTGTGAAAAGAATATCAAGAAAATCAAGGTATTTTTGGGCGACCAGCAGCTGGCTGCTGTCTCGCAGGCAAAGGTAGCAAAAGCAAAAATCCTGCAGCGTGAGGAGGGTGAACTACATGCGTATTGACGTCCAAAAATTCCTCTTCATGGGAGCAGCCAGAGACAAAAAGGCCTTTTTCGAAGCAGCACAGCTTGCCGGCGTCATCGAATTTATCGATCCAAAAGGGGCAAAACGTGTCTCACACTCTCCTGAAGTGCAGCGCTTTTTAGATGCCATTAAAGTCTTGCGGACACAGGTACACGAAGAGCAAGACCACAAAACTGACCTCGATAAGGCAACGCATTTCGCAGGACGCATTCTTGAGCTTAAAGAAGCAATTAGCTCGTGTGAAGTAGAGATAAAGGCCACGAAGAAAGAGATTGAGCGCATCGCTCCCTTTGGCGAATTTTCCCTCGAAGAGCTACTGGCCCTGCAGCAGGAAATTCACAGAAAAATACGCTTTTTTTGCGCTAAAAGCAGTAAGCGCCTCGATGAGGTTGACAGTAACCTCATACTCGTAAACAGAAAAGAGGGCCTTGACTACTTTATCGCTATCCTCAATGAACCTCTTATCCATCACGACCTGCTCGAGCTGCACTTCTCCGAGTCACTTCCTACCCTCCAGCAGCACCTGGACGAGGTCTCTAGTAAACTGGAACAGTCACGAGATGAGTTAAAGTCCCTCACACGCTACTACTGGCTACTCCATCAGGCCCTCTTGCATAACATCAATAAGGAAAGCCTTGCCCATGCAAAAGAGAGTAGTGAGTTTGAAATTGAAAACCAGCTCTTCTACATCGAAGGATGGGTGCCTGAAAGGCATCTGGACGAACTAAAAGAGGTAACTGATCAATATAATGTTTATTTTGAAGAGGTTGCCCCTTACGCACATGAGAAGCCTCCTACCTATCTTGAGAATCAAGGAGTGGGTAAAGTGGGAGAAGACCTCGTGCGCGTCTTTGATACTCCCTCTTTTAAAGACAAAGATCCCTCTCTTTGGGTCATCTTTGCCTTTGCGCTCTTCTTCTCAATGATCGTCTACGATGGAGGGTATGGGCTGGTCTTTCTCGTGGCTGCTCTCTTCATGAAATTCAATGCAAAAAAGCCCTCTCCACAGACAAAGCGCTTTATCGCCCTCACTGCAGTGCTGGCAGTTGCCTGTACCCTTTGGGGAGGCCTCACCCACTCTTTCTTTGGCATCCAGCTATCGGAGAACAATTTTTTTAGAAAGCATTCCCTTATGACATGGCTTATTGAAAAAAAGGCCTCGTACCACATGGTGCATCAAGATGCCGTCTATAAGGAATGGCTTGTCAAATATCCGCAGCTTCAAAACAGCAAATCTCCTGAAGCATTTATCTATGCCCATAACCCTATCGATGGCCATCACCACCCCGTTGCAGAGGTCTTTACAGATAATATCTTGATGGAATTGGCGCTGCTTATTGGGTCTCTGCACATCTGTTTGGGGCTCATGCGCTACATGAGGTATAACCCTTCCGGCGTAGGCTGGATCGCTTTCATTATTGGCGGATACCTCTACATCCCTTATTATCTGGGAAATACCTCTGTCGTGCAGTTTCTCCTCGGTTTCCCGAGCGATAAGTGCGCACACTTTGGGATTGAGCTCATCATCTTTGGCCTTCTCACCGCCACAGTCATCGGTGTTATCCAGCATGGCATCGCAGGGATTTTTGAGTTCATGCACTCTATCCAGGTCTTTGCAGATGTACTCTCCTACCTTCGTCTCTATGCTCTGGGCCTTGCCGGTTTTATTGTGAGTGAAACGGTCAATGAGCTGGCTCTCAAAATGCCGCTGCTGCTCACGATACTGCTCATGATCTTTGGCCACTTCCTCAACATTCTGCTTGCCATTATGGGCGGCACCATCCATGGCCTTCGTCTGAACTTTCTGGAATGGTACCGCTACTCGTTTTATGGCGGAGGAAAAGAATTTCAACCACTTAGATTACAAAAATTTGAATAAGGAGTCTCTCTATGGAACCACTTACACAGTCCCTCGCACAAGTGGGACCTATTATCGTAC
>JAFEGS010000012.1 GCA_018239705.1 Verrucomicrobiota bacterium
AACGACAAACGACACAAACGACGAAAAGGACGAAAACGACTACAACGACATAAAACGACCAAAACGACTTGGGCTTTGTCCTTTTTGTCGTTTTCGTCGTTTGTGTCGTTTGTCGTTTTGGTTGTTGTACATGACAAAAAAAGCCCTTCTCTGTAGAATTACCCTTTGAAACATATGTATGAACCATAAGGATAGTTATGAGTCACGAAATTATAGAAGAAACAAAATCCCGCATGCATGCAAACCTCGAACATCTCAAAGAAGAGTATCGAGGCATACGGGCAGGTAGAGCATCTCCTGCGATTCTTGAGACGGTTGTGGTAGAGGCATACGGCTCTCAGATGAAGCTCAAAGAGCTTGCAACTATTACCTCTCCAGAGCCAAAGCAGCTTGTCATCACCCCCTTCGATACAGCAAATGTGGGCCTTATCTTCAAGGGAATAGAAAAGGCAAATCTTGGCGTCAGGGCCTCTGTGGAGGGAAAGACTGTACGAGTTGTCTTCCCAGATCTTACTCAAGAGCGTCGCAAAGATCTTGTCACTCAATGCCATAAGAAGCGAGAAGAGTGTAAAATATCCATCCGCAATGTGCGTAGAGACCAAAACGAGCATCTGAAAAAACAGAAAGATATTCCGGAAGATGATCAAAAACGCCTTGAGAAGCAGATACAAGACCTCACAGATAAGGCTTGCAAGGATGCCGATGATCTTTGTGCAGCGAAGGAAAAAGAAATAACCACGATATAGTGGTTCTCAGCTCTACGTGCGCCTATAATGTAGAAAATCTCTCTTTTTGTGTTGCCAAAATTGAGGCTCTCCTCTAGAATTGGTGGCACTGTTTTAATTAAAGGCTGGCCCCATCGTCTAGTCAGGTCTAGGACACCGGATTTTCATTCCGATAACAGGGGTTCGAATCCCCTTGGGGTCATTTTTTATCAGAGTCTTTAGCTCAGCGGTTAGAGCACCTCACTTTTAATGAGGGGGTCGATGGTTCGAATCCATCAAGACTCAAAAACTTTTAAAATCCATAATTCTCGCCGAGTACTCACTCATGAGGCGGTTTTCAGTTACTAGTTTTCGCAAAAAATTTGTTCTCACCTACCTGCTTCTGCTCTCTCTCTTTTTGTTGCTCCTCTTCCCTTTCGTCTCACAGTCTGTACAAAAAATTGTCTTCTCTTCCATGAGCGATAGGGCCGACGAGCTGATAGAAAAGCTGCTGCAGACAAAAAATGAATCAGAGCTCATACAAACCCTCAAGGACCATCGTCACTTTATTTTTTATCGAATTGGTATCCTCGATGATAAGCAGAGGATGCTCTACGATTCGCACACAAAGAGCCTGCTGCGCCTCAATTTTTTCCCTCTCCAGTTCTCTTCTCATCAGGAGGTCAAGGAGGCTGTTAAAAATGGTTTGGGGTATTCTGAAGAGTACTCCCATATCTTGGGTCAAAAACTCATCTACCTTGCAAAGACCTTCGATTTTCACGGAAAGCAGTATGTCTTACGCCTTGCCTTTCCCCACGAGTATATCCATAAGCTCAGAAAGAACTGTGAAATCGGGTTTGTACTCTTTTCCTCTCTTATGCTGATCCTGTTTAGTGCGATGACGGCGCTCATTTTGCATCACCTCTCACAGCCTATTACGCACATCATCCAGGCTATTAAACCGTACCAAGAGGGTAAACTGGTCTTCATTCCCGAAATCAAGGTAAAAACAAAGGCGCAGGATGAGTTTGCTCAGCTTGCAAGTACGCTCAATTCGCTTTCACGGCGTATCAAAAACCAGATTGAAAGCCTCAAAGAGTTTGTTGCCAATGCCTCACATGAACTCAAAACACCCCTTACGATTATTCGAGGCTTTGCTGAGACTCTCAAAGAAAACCCCGATCTGCAAAAAGAGACGGTTGCAGAAATCGTCGACAAAATCGTAAAAAATTGTAATCGGATGACCACCACGGTGCACAATTTACTCACGCTTGCCGATATTGAGAATCTGCCCTGTTCCAGAGTATTGCCTTGCAATCTCACTACCCTTGCTGCAGTATGCAGAAATAACCTCCAGAGCCTCTACCCAGAGGTCAAGTTGGTCATAGACTATGTTGAAGAGTACGACTTTGAGATCGCTGCAGATAGCGAGCTTTTAGAGGTTGCCATTATGAACCTTATCGACAATGCTGCTAAATATAGTCTCAAGCAGCCAACCATCTGGCTTCACTTTGAAAGGGTGCCGGGCTTCATAAAGGTGGTTATTAAAGATAATGGCATTGGCATTCCGGAAAAGGACCTCGGGCTTATTTTTCAGCGGTTTTACACCGTGAACAAAATTGAGTCTAAAAAGAAGGGAGGCTCCGGACTTGGGCTCTCCATTGTAAAAACTATTGTTGAAAAGCATTTTGGAACAATTTCTGTGGAGTCGGTAGTTGGCGAAGGAAGTACCTTTACCATGCTCATTGCTGATGATATAGATACACGAATTAAAGCAACTACATGATCACAGTCACTATCTTAACAAAAAATGCTGAAAAATACTTGCAGCAGGTACTAGAAGCGCTTCGCGATTTTACTGAAGTGGCTATCCTCGACACAGGGTCGCAAGACCGCACCATAGAGATTGCAAAACAGTTTGACAATGTGGTGGTGTACCAACATGACTTTATCGGTTTTGGCCCATCCCACAACCTTCTTTCAAGCATGGCAAAAAATGACTGGATCTTGTCGATCGATGGCGATGAAATTGTCACAGAAGAGCTAAAAAATGAGATAGTATCTCTTAAACTCGACAAAAATAGCGTCTATTCATTCTGCAGACACAATTTCTACAAGGGCAAGTGGATTAAGGGCTGTGGCTGGTACCCTGATAGGCAGATACGCCTCTATAATCGCACTGTGACTCGCTTTTCAGATGCGCAGGTTCACGAGGCAGTGATCGCTCACGGTCTAAAGCAGGTGAAACTTAAAAGCGCTCTGAATCACTACCCCTATGCATGCATACACGACTTTTTGGCCAAGATGCAGAGCTACTCTACGCTCTTTGCAAAACAGAATCGGGGCAAGCGTACATCGTCTCTTGGTAAAGCTATTGGTCATGGTCTTTTTGCATTTTTCAGAAGCTATATCTTGAAACGAGGCTTTTTACTCGGTCAAGAGGGCTTTGTGATCTCGGCCTATAATGGGCATACTGCCTTTTATAAGTATCTTAAACTTCAAGAAGCGAACGAAGCACACGTCGATGACCAGACGAAAAGGTAAGCTGATCTACCTTGTCTAGTGGATACCAGCTGCAGCCAGGGACTGGCTTGTTGGTGGCCACTTCAAAAAGTTTTGGGTAGAGCGTAACGCGAAAGCGGGTGAAAGAATGGAATTGCTCTTCTAGATACTGCTGGAAGGAGGCGGTGAGTGTAAGGTCTTGGGCGATGCGTTTTTCCACAACATCCGGAAGTAGGCCGCTTGGCACAGTTTCGAAGTAGGGAAATTCAAAAAGGCCTGCACAGGGCTGCCCCTTTTTTCCTTGGCGTACAAGTACTGACGTCCCGCACATAATCACAGCTACTTCTCGAAACAGCGCTTCATACTGTGTGCGACGCGCCTTAAATGGTATCTCCTGCTCTGAGCCATTTTTAAAGCTCTTGCAGCTTGCTTGCAAAGGACAGTGTGCGCAGTTCGGTTTTTGCTTACATATGCATGCCCCGAGTTCAATGAGGGCCTCAGAGATAACCCAAGGCTCTTTATCGGGTAGGATCTTTTCTGCAATTTCGCGTACATTTTTCTGTGTGGCTATTTTTCCGATGTCATCTCGTATTTCAAAAAGACGAGTCAGAACGCGGAGTACATTGGCATCGACAGCGGCAGCTTTTTGATGGAAGGCAAAGGCGGCAATGGCGCTTGCAGTGTACGGACCGAGGCCTTTGATCGATAAAAGCTCTTCACGACTGGAGGGTAGCTTCCCCTGAAAGCGGCTACAGAGATCTTTACTTGCAGCATGTAGCGATTTAGCGCGAGAATAGTAGCCAAGGCCTTCCCAAACTTTAAACACCTCTTCAAGGGTGGCTTGAGCTAAATGTTCGAGGCTAGGGAAGCGCTCCATCCATCGCTCATAGTAAGCAATGACCCTGGAGGCTTGCGTCTGCTGGAGCATAACCTCAGAAATCCACACCTGGTATGGAGAGGGACTATCTCGCCACGGGAAGGAGCGTCTATTTTGTACAAACCAATGGCGTAGCGTTTCCGGGATGTCTCTCATCTGTTTTCGCAAGTTTTATTAACCCGGTGTCTATTGTACGCCGAGTTACAATAAACTTGCAAAAACAAAGCATATACTTCTACTCTTTAGGTTCGTTGGGCACTAAAGAGCGAAGGATAGCGCCTGCAGCGGTACCTACGCACAACCCAAACCCAACAATAAGAAGCGCAATTCCTGCAGCGATGAGCACAAAGCTGCGGAAGATGCCCTCTTGGTCAATAAATTCTTTAAAGAGTGTGGCGCGAGCTCGAATTTGAGGTGCAAAATAGCTTCCAAAGATAAGTCCTACTACGAATCCACCGGCATTTGGGTAGAACCACGTAAAAATAAGGCCACAAAAAATGATGAAATAGGAGATACTCTCCCATGTGTGTTCTTTTAGAAAGGTAACAAAGCTACCAGCAGGGGGCTGAGTGTTCTTTTCCTTTTGACCGGGTTTCTGTTCTGGTCCTTGAGGCGATGGGTTGGACATGGCAAACTCCTTTTTTGAATGTACATGGTCACCTCGTGTCTTGTGCGCGAACATGTACTAATCAATTGATGTTTTTTCTTGTTTCATACACAATTCCTAATTTGTTAACAAAGTGAAATAGTATGCGGCTTCAACCACACGTTCTTCGATATTTAAACATTTTTCTACTAATATGCCTGACAAGCCTGCTTGGGGTGGCTATTTACACTTCGCTTGATTCGTCAACTGTCGATTTACCTGCTGAAAAAATTTTAAAACCTACCCATCTTCCGCGCAGTTTTGCTCCAAAATCGGCCGATCTTGCAGAATTAGACACACCATTTTTGCAGCTGGCAACTCGCTCAAATTCGCCACAGCTGCCAGATCTTCGAGCAGTGATTGTCTATTATGGGGCAAATCATCGCCCAGATTCAGCTCAGGACAATTCGTCTATCTATATTGGCCTTAGAGGGGGGCAGTCAAGCATTGCAGTAAATCCCCATACGCCTATTTACCTCAACTATACTGGTAAAGCAAGTCACAATCGCTGGGCATTTAGCAAGAAAAATAGCCCTACTCCCATCTGGATTACGCTTGAGCCATCGGAAAAAGAGGCAAGAGTCTCTGCCTATATGAAAGACAAGGATGGTTTAGCTATCGATCATCCACCGGAGTTTGCGTCGTTTACGGTTAACCAGACAAGGCAAACAGCCTATCCACAAGGCGGTGCAAATTGGCAAATAGGCGAATTCAGGGTCGATGGGTCTCTCTTGGGCAAATATAAGGCTGTATGGCATGGCCAGGATCTGTTTTTGCGATATTTTGGCGGCGACGAATTTGCATACACCTATGGGAGAGAGCGTATAGAATTTAAGCATTTAGATGCCCCCTACCACTGTTTTGTCCAGCCGGGCACTTGTCTCATATTTGAAGAGGGAAGGTGGCAGGTAGTAGAGCCAGGAGCAGATACCAGAAATAAGTCGCTTCTTGTTGTTCAGAATGTTACCGAGCGAACGATTCTTTTTGATCTTTGGGATCCTGAGGGCAAAAATAAGATAGCAATGCAGCTGCACAAGACACCTACGCCTCATTTTTCTGCAGAAAAATTCCCGCTCAAACTAGCCGGCGCCAGATCCAAAAAAGACTGGATTGCCCAGATCGGTAATGTACGAATCTTAGTGGGCGTAGATGATTGGTTGCTTTTTTATAATGGAATGTGGCAGAAAATCACAGGACTTGAACAACTGGACAATTACGTCAAAGGTCAGATCAGAGGGCCTCTCATTGTTATAGAAGGCACTGAAAAAAATGGAAATGAGGTCAATCTTGTTGCAAGAGTCTTTGACGAAAGTCGTACACAAGAGTTACCATTAAAAGTCTCGCTTTCAAAATCATGGGTGTCGCCAGCTGCCAAAAAGAGGCAAGCTGCTCCGAGCAATGAAGACGATGAAGATGAAGATGACGACGATGAAGATGATGACGATGAAGAGTATGACGATGACGAAGATGATTATGACGAAGACGACGATGAAGATGACGAGATATAAACTAACTATTTTATTGAGTAAAGCCTAATGTTTGTATTGATACTTAGCCTCCTTTGTGCAGCCTTTTTTATACCGCTTGAGGGTATTACGATTTCAGAAAAGCGAGCCACGTTGCTACCTGGATCCTCGTCAAGGCAAGTTGCAGGCAGTGAATCTTCGTCTCAGATAAGCCAGGCGCTTGCAGATAAAAAGCAGCAGCTGCACCTGTTCTATGCTACGGTACAGCAGGAGTATGCAAGTATAGATGATGGCTCTTTAAATACTGAAAACTTGAATGCACGGATCGCAGCACTTACTGCCTTAAGGCAAGAAATTAGAGATCTAGAAGAGAAATGGATCGCAAGTTCCAAACAGGGCAGCGAGCAGGAGGCAGAAGGCCTCTGGCATCAGCCAGACACCACGATTGGCCAGCTCATAGTTGACTATGGCTCATGTGATTATATCTATCTCATCCCGCCAGAGATCACCGGTTTGAAGGTACATGTGAGCTCACAGCTATCTGTGCCACGAGTGCTTTGGAACGAGATGCTGGAGCTTATACTAGCCCAGTCCGGCGTCGGAGTGAAGCAGCTCAATCCCTTTCTTCGGCAGCTCTTCTTTTTGAAAGTAAACCAGTCATCGATTGTAGCTATTACCGATAATAGTGATGAACTTCATCTCATGGATCACAATTCGCGCGTCTGCTTTGTTCTCCAGCCGCCTCCTACAGAGCTTCGTAGAGTCTTTCAGTTTATTGAACGGTTTGCTCCCCACGAACAGATGGCCATCCAGGTGCTTGGAAACAATATTATCATTACCGGCCGCTCTCGTGATATTACTGAAATGCTCAAAATCTACTCATTTATTTCGCAGCCAAAGCACATGCTGGAATATCGTCTGGTCGCCCTTCAAAAGGCGCAAAGTGAAGAGGTGGCAACGATTCTGGAAACACTGTTTGAAGGCGATACAGTAAAGTCATCTGGTAGGTCAAATGAGGGAGTCCATGGAAAGCAGATGGGATCCTCTTCATCAGCAGACACATCCATTGGCTTTCGCGTAATTCCGCTCAAATATCCGGCCCAGTCGCTCTTTTTAATTGGAAAGAACGCGCAGATCGAAAAGGCTACCCAGATTATTCAGGAAGTGGAAAGTCGCATCAGTGAAGTGCAGGATAAGACGATCCACTGGTACTCCTGTAAACATTCAGAGGCGCAAGAGCTTGCAGATGTCCTCGATCAGGTCTATAACAAGATGGTTGCCATCACAGATTCCGGCAAAAAAGAGGCTGCTCGAAATGCAAAATCAGCTCCAGATCAGTCTCGTAAGTCATCTGATAATCGCTTAATTGTACAGCCTCCAAAAATTACCCCATTTTCTGATCCCGATACGAAGTCACCTGGAGAGAAGCACGAAAACTTTATTGTCGATACAAAGACAAACTCCATTGTGATGGTTGTAGAGGCATCGCTTCTGCCAAAGCTTCGAGAGCTTGTAAAAAAGCTCGATGTGCCAAAGAAGATGGTCCAGCTCGATATTCTCCTCTTCGAAAAGCGAGTCGCCGACAATAATACCTTTGGTCTAAACCTTTTCAGATCAGGACAAGCAGCGTCAGATAAGCACGTTCGCAGCGTTATCTGGAATGATGGCGGTCATAAAAGACGCAGAGGTCACAAGAAACACCATAAAGATTCAGAAAAAGATGATGAGGGCTTAGGTGGTATTGGAAAGGGCATCTTGCAGTTTATCATATCAAGACATAAGCATGGACATATCCCTGCGTATGACCTTGCCTACAGCTTTTTGCTAGCTCAAGAAGATATCCAGATTAACGCCAACCCATCGGTGACGACAGTCAACCAAACGCCGGCAAAAATCGCAGTTGTTGAACAGATTTCGATCAATACCGGTGTTGTCGAAATCGACACCACAAAGGCGACAAGGCTGAAGGACTCCTATTCTCGGGAAGAGTATGGTATTACGATTCAGGTAACTCCTACAATCCATGCAAAAATAGATGATGAGGATGATCCTACAGCGCCGAAATTCATCCATCTGGCTACTGATGTGGTCTTCGATACTACCCATCCAAACGAGCACGACCGCCCTGATGTGACACGTCGCAACATTAAAAACGAAGTGCGCGTTGCAGATGGCGAGACGGTTATTTTAGGCGGGCTTCGAAGAAAAATTGCCACTGATAGTGCCAAGATGACCCCATTTTTAGGGGAGCTCCCAGGCATTGGTAAACTCTTTAGTTTAACTGAAATGACTGATAGCAATACCGAGATGTACATCTTTTTGACACCACGAATTGTCCCGGATAAGATTGATGAGTTTCGTGCAATGAGGCAAAAAGAGTTTCAAAGACGTCCTGGAGATGTGCCGGAGTTTGTAAAAGAGCTCGAACAGGTACAAATGCAAGAGAAGAAAGGCCTGTTTGAAAACAGCATGAAAATGCTTTTGGGGCGATAGATGAGTAGTAAACTGCGCTCCTCCTTGGGAACGTTTTTCTCCTTGGATCTGTTCAAAAAAAAGAAAACAGAAGAGCAAGAGGCTGTAAAGAGCCCCCAGCAGCCAAAAAATGTGCAAAGCGAAGAAGAGCATGCAAAAGAGCTCGCTTTGCTTTTGGACCTTTCAACCTACGATGACCTTTCGTCGTTTCAAATTGATCGAACACTTACAAAAAGAGTTCCCTACTCCTTTGTAAAAAAACATTTTGTTTTGCCCGTTGCAGAAGGGCCGGAAGGGGTGACTGTTGTCACAAGCGATCCTCTCAACATCGACGCGATCGAAGAGCTGCGCTATCTACTGGGTGGAAATATCATCACGGCCTTTGTGCCAAAGCAAGCAATCATGGCTGCAATTCACGAGTACTATCATGGCGATGATGCTGCTACCGAGATCCTTGAAAATATGCAGGGAAATGAAGAGGAAGAAAATGCTATAGGGGCACTTCAGGTCTATGATCTTCTCGACGATTCTCAAGAGCTTCCTAGTGTTGTGCGACTGCTTAATTATATTATATCTGAAGCGATTCAGCAAAACGCCTCTGATATCCACTTTGAGCCAAAAGAGACAGGCCTTTCAGTGCGCTACCGCATCGACGGTGTACTGCAGACAAAACTCTCTCCTTCGCAAGAGCTCACCGCACAGCTACTGACCCGCCTCAAAGTAATGGCAAAACTCGACATTGCTGAAAAGAGGCTCCCACAGGATGGTAGGATAAAGATGCGTATGGGCGGTAAAGAGGTCGATTTTCGCGTTAGTACCCTCCCTGTAGTTACTGGAGAGCGTATTGTTCTTCGTATTCTCGATAAAGGCAATATCGTGTTAGGCCTTGATAAAATAGGATTTCCTACCCCACTTCTTGCTGAATTTCGGCGCCAGATTGGCTTTTCAGAGGGCATTATCTTAGTCACCGGTCCTACAGGAAGCGGTAAAACGACAACCCTCTATAGTGCTCTTACCGAGCTTAAAGACGATCACACCAACATCATGACTATTGAGGATCCTGTCGAATATCGTCTCAAAGGGATTTCTCAAATGGGTGTTCATCCAAAAATTGGACTTACCTTCGCTGCTGGCCTGAGGCATATCTTGAGACAAGACCCCGATGTGATCATGGTTGGCGAGATCCGCGATAAAGAAACGGCGGAAATTGCTATTCAGGCAGCCCTTACAGGCCACTTAGTGCTGAGTACGCTCCATACAAACGATGCACCGTCTGCCATTGCCCGCCTTGTCGATATGGGTATTGAACCCTATCTGATCTCTTCATGCTGTATTGGGATTATGGCTCAGAGACTTGTTAGAAAGATCTGTCCTCTATGCAAAACCTCGTACACACCAACTGCAAGTGAGCGTGATACTCTCAAAGAAATAGAGGCAAATAAGCTCTATAAGGGCGCTGGCTGCAGCAGCTGCTTAGGCTCCGGCTATCAGGGCCGTCACGGCGTCTATGAGCTTATGCCCATCACAAATGCGGTGCGAAAGCAGATTCTGCACAGTCCTGAAGCTACACAGATTCAAAATGTTGCATGCGCGGAAGGAATGATGACACTCCGCTCTCATAGCCAATCTCTTGCCTTGCAAGGCATCACCACGATGGAAGAGGTGTGGAGGGTTACTCGTGCTGAAGAAACTTCTTCTACGGTGTCGTAATGGCAGTCTACGCATATAAAGCTTTTACCGCTCAAGGTGGAAAAAAAACTTCCGGGTCGATTGAGGCAGCAAGTCCTCAAGAGGCAAAAGAAAAGATACGACAGATGCAGCTCATACTGTCTCACCTAGAGCCGCAAACAAAGGCCCCAAAAAGTCAGCGGCTGAGTAAAGACACACTGCTTATTTTTACGTCGCAGCTGGCACAGCTGCTCTCTGCAAAAATCCCCCTCTTTGAAAGCCTTCTCGCCCTTGAAGAGCAGGCAAGGCAGGAGCCTCACCATGCCGTTGTCCTTGGCCTGACAGAACGTATCCGTGGGGGTTCGTCACTGTCTCAGGCCATGACCGACTATGCTGACAGCTTTCCCAATCTCTACCGGGCGCTTATCACAGCCGGAGAGGCTATCGGAAATCTTGAGCTTGCCCTCAACCGTCTCAGTAGCTTCCTCGTCCATCAGAGAAAGATCCAGAAACAGCTGGTCTCTGCGATGATCTACCCGATACTGCTCGCGTGCCTTCTTGTCGTGGCTGTGTGCGTGCTCGTGGGTTTTGTGATCCCAGCCTTGGAATCGCTTTTTGAGGATAGACAGATCCCCCGTTTTACACAGATTGTTCTCAGCACAAGCCAATTCTTACGCCAGTGGGGAGTGCTTGTCGTAGGTGCGCTTGGGGCTCTTGGAAGCTACCTCTTTTTTCAGTTGAGACGGCCCCACATTAAAGCAAAAATGCAAAGAATTCTTTTACGACT
>JAFEGS010000130.1 GCA_018239705.1 Verrucomicrobiota bacterium
GAAATCAGTACTTTCTTAAAGAGCCCACAGACAAGAGCCGCATTGTGTCTGAACTGTATATTTTCACAGAGCCCCCAAAAGAAAAAATTGGAGAAAAAGAAAAAGGCCCAGCTGGAGAGCTTTTCTCCAATGCAAATAAAATTGCCGAACTTCCGACAGGAAACCAGTATGCGAAACAGAAAATAGAGACGGTTGCAAATGATGTCGAGAAGGCGCAAGAAACAGTATCAGCGAGCTTTACACTGCTTGAGGGCAAGGGAAAAGGTATTTCTGCTTTAGAGCAGGAGCTACAAGTGAAGCTTACAGATGAGAGAAATACCTTGAGTTATGAAGAGACGATCATTGTGAATGCCGTAGCTACAGCTATGAGATCGAATCCACAAACAGAAAAAGAGCTTGATGCGGGAGTGAAGTTCTATCCCGATATCAACGAACTTTGCGTTCTCTGCGCTCGAAAAAATTATCGCGAATTTGCGGCAGTCCATTATCCGGAGCTCGGTGGTGAGGGGCTTGATATCTTACAGGAAGCAGTGAAAAAATACCTTCTTCAGAAGACAACGGTCCAGCAGCTGAGTCGCGCTCTTATTGATGTTACCAATCTTAAAGAGAACAAAAATCCCAAGATGACAAAGGTATTAAAAGACCAACTAGCACTCACACTGGATAGTAGGCGCGCCTACCCGGTAGATGACCCTCTGGCTATGATCCTGCTTGTTCTCGAGGCAGAGCAAAATATCAGACTGCGCCCAGACCAGGTACAGAACGTGTTAAAATTTGCTCGGGGTGTGCAGGAAGGAAATGGTAAGGTCTTACAAATGCTTATGGGAGCAGGTAAGACGAGTGTTCTGCAGCCTATTCTCGGTATACTTTTTGCAGTTCCAGGCAAGCTATCGATGATTATGGTGCCGGAAGAGCAGTTTCAGGACGTCCACGATAAGCTTGTTGTGACGCTGGGCAATGCAGCTGATAAATGCATCTACTCAGCACCGTACGATCTAGAGCTTGCAAAAGATCCAGACTATCTTGACAGCTTTTTGAAGAATCTTAAGGAAGCGCAGTCTCGAGAGGCCTGTTTTCTTCTTACCCCTCGAGTAAAATATTCCATTCTCACAAGCTTGAGCGCAGCCTATTACGATGCGACAAATCCGAAAACTGAGGACCAACAAGGGGCTATTGAGAGAGTTGATAAAATCATGGCCATCTGTAAGTTCATGGCAGATAATGAGCTGATCCAGATCGATGAGATCGATATGATCATGAACCCACAGGTAGTCTTTAAGCGATCAATTGGAGATCCTACGCCATATGATCATGATAGCTGCCAGATCGTCTCGGAGCTTTTGTTCTCCCTTGGAAAGGATGAGCGCATCCCTAAAGAGGTATCGATCGACTTCGTAGATAAGATGCAGGCAGGAATCAATGCCAAAGAGGTAGTAAAAAAGGGGCCGCCTATTACGGAAAAGCTCTACCATCTTAAAGTGAAACCAAAATTGGTCGATGAGGCTTGCAGACTCCTTGGGGAGCGTTCAGGGTTAAAAACCCTCATGAAAAATAATAAAGAAAAATTTGAAAAATTTCTTGCCCATCCCGATTCAGACACACCTGAGAGTGCGGAGATAGGGCAGTGGATGCGAGACTATATCCCGAAAGAGGACAGAAAAGTCCTGGCAGCCGCCGCACATGCTATTGCACATGTGTTTCCCAGATCACTGCTTAAAGAGTGCAATTCCCAATATGGCGAGGATCCTACATTAAAAGCAGCTGCTGGTCGTCAATTTATTGCTCGACCCTATGAGTCGCCAGATAACCCGAAGAAAACAATGTATTCAGATCCGGTCGAAAAACTTGCCTATACTGCGCAGTCCACTATGTTTAATAAAATTCCAAGGGTGGATGCAGAAGCACTTCTCATGGACTGGTGGGAGGATGCACAAAGGGAAGTAAAAAATAATAGAATACCAATTGAAGAGACCAAGCGCTGTCAAGATTTCAAAAAAATGCTCGATGAGCACAAGCTGTCAGGGTATAGCTTTTTTGTCGATAGGGAGGAGTATCCTAAAGAATATGAACGGCTCATAGATTGTTTTCAGGAAATAGCCAGTAAGAATCCTCAAACCCTTCTCGAGTTTTGTGAAAAGAGGGTGTTTGAGCAGGTCAAAGAATTCACTGAGAGCGCCACCATGACACCTCAAGATTTAGGTGGAAAGCATGGATATACAGGAACGTTGGACGAGGCTATTTTAGCTTCTGCTATGAAGGGAATTCCTGAGATTGGCACCGATGGGAAGACGATTATTGCTGTGCAGACAAAAATCATTAATGGCGATGCTGAGGTGAAGCGCTGCCCAAGTAGCGATGGGCGACTTACAAAGCAGGTCATTGACCAGTTTAAAGCCGGTTTTTCGGTGTTTATCGATAGCGGTGGTTGGTTAAAAGAAGAAAAGAGCATGGAAGCTTTTGTACGTACGCTCTTAGATGAATGTCGCAAGGCTGGTAACAAGGAAGTAGAAGGAGTTGTCTTCCACGATGAAAATAAACGAAGGGTCTGTTTAGAGATAGATGAGCGTGGGGAATTCGTCATTGTTCCCTTTAATGCTTCTCGGCTCAAAGACCAGCCGGAAAAGCGATTTACTGTGCTTGCGCAGATGTACGAGACGGGTACAGATATCAAGCATGCTCCCGATGCAAAGGCATTTATGAGTGTGCGAAAGGATATGACGCTTCGAGATAGCCTGCAGGCCATGTTTAGGATGCGCCAGGTTCTTGCCGGGCAAAGTGTCTCCATTGGGCTATCCGACGATGTGCAAAACCATATTAGTAATGCCTATGTAGATGGTCTTTTATCTCATGCTGGCTTTAAAGAGCTCTTTGCTACATCAGAGCCTATTACAGATCGTCTTGAGGCGGCTATTGAAAGCATGAAGCCTTTAGAGCTCGATGCAAAAGAAAAAGAGACGCTCCGTGCAGCTGCGATCAAATACGACAAGTCTATAGCAGGAAATGAGCAGCAGCGGGTAGTGAGCTTCTTAAACGCTTTTTCTGATGTGTTTGAGCCCGATTCAAAAAATATTTGGAGGTATTTTGCTATTAATCAGGCAAAGGCAGAGGAGGTAAAACACTGGAGTGCTGCCGTTCATAAGATGCACGCCAAAATTGCAAGGCCTGTGTGGTCCATTCTCACTAATCCTGAGATTGCATGGGGTGCAAGAGCAAAATTATTCACTACGTTAAAGGAAAAGAACTTTCTTATCGAGTCTGAGGGGGAAGATCTTTTTGAGTTATTTACAAGCCCTCCAAAGCCAACTGGGGTTGATGTTGAGATAGCTACATGTGTTGATATTGTGAAAGCTGCTTTGTCCGTAGCTCCTCAAGAATTTGCTGTCGCAGCTGCAAAAGAAAATGGTGCCGGAGATGTGGTAGAACAGTTTGAAAAAGAGCTGAACATAATCGGTAAAGGCGTTTCAAAAAAGGACGCCGCTCAGGGTAAAGGCGAAGCAGAAGAGGAGAGTCAGCGGCAGGTAGAGACGCTGGCAGAAGAGGAGCAGCAGCGTCGAATAGATATGGGCACTCTTGCTCAAAATCAGAGCGAAAAGGAGCAGGAGACACAGGTAAGAGTAGAACCCACGATCATCCCTCCTTCAGATCTCCCTATCTGGTTTGTTGACAAAGCTGAGGGCGTAAAAGGAAATGAATACTATCCAACTAAGGCGCTAGTGACGAAAATAGTATCGAGTACAGCATACCCGAACTTTGGTAGCTTCATTGAAGGAAGAGTTGGAGATTTTGTGGATAAACGACTTAGCTGCTCGCCCAATTTTATAAGAGGGTCTACCAAGTTTTACTATGTAGAGCCACCAAAAGATATTGCTGAGGCGACAGTACAAATGAGTAAGCATTTGGAGGCGCGCTATCTCTTGGCTTGTGGCGACGGTACTGATACGAAATATATGCTTATAAGTCATGACGACTATGCGTTGATCAAAGAGGGTATAGAGACCCAAGAGCTAGGACCGACAACCGGAATGTGGGCTACAGTCTACACGCTAGATAGAGAGCCTGTTGCATTGACCGGAGATATCCATGAGGCCAAAGCACTGGCAGAAAAAGAAAAGGAGCTCTTTTTGTCAGCGAAGTTTGCTACAATAAAGCATAATTTTTCTACCGATGAGGTGGATAGCCTCGTCGCCGCGATAGGGCCTGACCAGGACCTGCAAGCTGCCTGCCGAACATACTATGAGACGCAAATTGAGTATTTAGATAAAGCACAAAAAGAATACTACAAGGCAGGAAATTACTTTGGTAAATGTATACAGGAGTTTCCGGGTGGCGGTATAGGTGAGCAACGTCGCGATGATACGTTCATTCCTATATGAACCATAAAAGCAGTAAAAACAAAAAACGACCAAAACGACAAACGACACAAACGACGAAAAGGACGAAAACGACTTAAA
>JAFEGS010000131.1 GCA_018239705.1 Verrucomicrobiota bacterium
ATATAGGGGCATAATGATGACGTCTTCGCGTTTTTGCTCAACTATGAGCGTTTGGTAGAGCATTGCGCTTATATGTTCCTCTCCGGTCATTTTGGTCGAACCAACAGCACCGGGTAATTTTTGTCCTTTGGCTATTTTAGGGTGAAGACCAGTGAGTAGCGTATTGTGGATGAGTTTTTGGGGTGATTCTGGCTCTCTTGTTTGCACTGTTTGCGATATCACAGTAGGCTGTTCTGAAGGTTTTGCCTGAGCTAGTTTCTCGTCTACTGGTTTGATTGTTGGAAGGGCAACAGCTACTTTTGAAGTTCTTGCATCTAGGACTTTAGTTTTGAATTCTTGAACTTTTTCAGGGTCGGCAATTCCTAGCTGTTCAGCCATTTTCTCTATTTTTACTGTGTCAGCTCTCGAGTCTTTAGGTATGTCTTTATTGAGTATTGAAATTTTTGTTTTAACAGCCCCGTCCCAAAAATTTTTGAATTCCTCTGTATCGTCAATGTGTAGTTGTTGAGCACTTTCTTTGATTTTCCATAAATCAAAGGAATAACCGCTCACACCTAAAGCACATTTGATTCTGTCCACAATCCCCGCGCATCTGATTTCTCTTGTACCGTCCGGATTTTCAACAGAAATTAATCTGCTCTTAGGACCCAATGTCCATTTTCCTTCTGATCTCTTATCTCTGTTGGTCAGATACTCATGAATTGCGTTACTGCTTGCCTCCAAACTTGAGAGTTTTGCGGCAAGCTTAGTATCTGCTAGTACTAGTTTGTCAGCTTCTTCTATTTCAGCGGCAAGCTTAGCATCTGCCTGTTCTTGCCCTTGTGCTGCGAGCTCTTCGAGTTGTAGATCAAATGCGAGCTGCCCATCGGCTGCAATGAGTTTAGCCATAGTATCCGTCATAGTAACGGCATTTTCGAAGTTCACAAATTCATAGTGCAGTTCGTTTACTGCAAAGATACAGTGTTTATCGCGGGGAATAGCTTGCGGGCCCGCTTGACTTAGGTTAATTTTTTGAATGAGGTGGTCTCCTCTTGAATATTGATATTCCATTTCGCCGTTTGGTTTTTTTCGAATATAATGGGTTTCCAGTCCAAAATATCGCATAAAGGCAATTACCTCGGGGCCACCATATTTATTTTTATTTGTTTTGATTTCTGGGAGTTGATCTGCTTCCACTAGTCCAAAATTTTCTTTTTCCATATATTCTGCTGCCACGTGGCGCATAAAATATACCAGGCTATCATCAACTTTAACGTGATTTAAATACTCTATTCTTTGCTCAGGGGTTTTTCCTCTTAATTGATACAGGATATGAATAGTCTCTTTTGCATAATTTTCAGAAATTTCATAGTTCTTTTTTGGCACTGCAATTTTGTTTACAAATTGGGTAAATGCCCGGTCATCATCAAGAACTTGTGAAAGCACGCACTGCCAGGTGGCTCTTGCCCAACAGGAACCATCTCCTCGCACGTGCTGTATTTTTGCTCCTAAGTCTCTCAGCACTTGGGACTCTGGCTCTTTTGCTCCCCCCACATAATGGGAATGGGCCCCAGTGGAATAATTCATTTGTTTTGCAACGTTAATGTCAATAAACTCATGAGTACCAACTCCCAAAGGCTGATGTGGGTAGCCACCAAGTATAGACATAAAAACCTCTCTTTAAATCTTATGTATAATAAATAATTTAATTTGTCAAAGAAAGGAATTTTAGATACTTGTTGTTTTGGAATTAAACCTGTTCAAAAGGCTTTCTCTGGCGCTTTTCTTATGCTGGCGGGTATGTGCTAGGCTTTGCCCCAGCCACAGGCTCGCTAAAGCGTATATAAAAAATACTTTATAGACTTGCCTTCCGAGAACAAGGCAACCGAAAAAGGGTAGGGGCACCAGAGTGGTTTCTGTTTATGCCTAATTAAAGTATTTTTACACAAACGTTCACTTTGCAAGTGGACGATATCGAATACTTATAAAAAAACGGCAAAATTGACGAAAAGTTGATGACAAAAAACGGCAAAATTGACGAAAATCAGTGGTATGGACAGAACGCTACTAAAAAAACTTGTTGAGTGGAAAAACAATCCATCGCGAAAGCCGCTTATCTTGCAAGGAGCAAGACAAGTTGGGAAAACCACGTTGCTTAAACTGTTTGGAAACGGCTATTTTCCCGCAGTCCATACGTTTAACTTCGAAAAAGATCTAGGGCTGGCCACTCATTTTGAAAAAAACATTGCTCCTCAGGTTCTCTTGCAAGAACTCGAGTACTATTTGGGCCGCCCCATCGATCGCATGCGCGATTTAGTGATTTTTGATGAAATTCAGGCATGCCCGAGGGCGCTTACCAGCTTGAAGTATTTTCAAGAAGAGATGCCTGAGCTTGCGCTTTGTGCTGCAGGATCACTTCTTGGGATATATCTAGGTCCTGTTTCTTTTCCGGTGGGAAAAGTGGACATGATGACCCTCTATCCGATGACCTTTCAGGAATTTCTGAACGCTTGTGGCAAACGACAACTCTTAGAGCTTGTAGAACATCTTACCCTTCACGACAAAATTCCTGAAGCTGCCCATCATCGTCTGTTTGAGCAGCTGAAAATGTATTTTGTGACAGGAGGGTTGCCTGAGGTTGTAAAAACATACTGCGAAGAGCAAGAGAGTTCTTTTACAGCCTTTATAAAAGTACGTGAAAAGCAAAATACCCTCATAGAAACCTATCTTGCAGACATTGCTAAGCATTCCGGCAAGGTAAACGCTATGCATATTGCTCGCGTCTTGCAATCTATTCCATCAAAGCTCGATCGCTGTGAAGACGGCTCTGCAAGTAAATATACCTTCAAAGATGTTATTCCAGGAGTTGACCGCTATAGTCGTTTAGCCAGTGCTATCGACTGGCTTGAAGCTGCAAAACTCATTATCAAGACTCCCATTGTCAATTCTGGAAATATTCCCTTCTCGAGTCATGCCCAAGAGAATACCTTCAAGCTCTACCTCCTAGATGTAGGCTTACTGGGAGCAATGAGCAATCTAAGCCCGCAAGTCATCCTAAAATATGATTATGGCTCCTATAAAGGATATTTTGCAGAAAATTTTGTCGCTCAAGCGCTACTTACCACACCTTTACGCAGACTGTACAGCTGGCAAGAAAATCTTGCACAAGTGGAATTTCTCTACGAAGAAGAGGGGGAGGCAATTCCAATTGAAGTAAAATCAGGGTGGGTCACTCATGCTAAAAGCACAAAAATCTTTGCAAAGAAGTACAATTCGCCCTATCGCATCATCTTTAGCGCCAAACCACTTGCTGCAAACCATGAGCTGCATTCGTATCCGCTCTATTTAGCAGAGCAATTTCCTCTTAGACCTCATCGGTAATTGCTTTTGATCGTAACATGATCCGGCCCCTTATATTATTGTGTTAATTAATATGATTTGATAAAGTGATGCGTCTAATATTTAAAGTTTAAAAACCAAAGAGTATATTGTTGTGATCAAACTACCAACTTCAGTTGTACAAGAGGATAAAGTTCCAATCGACACCCCTCAAAGCTCCAATCGAGCACAATGTTTAAATCAACCCTCAGTCGTGAACGTTATGATCCCAGATCCCATTCTGGAAGAGTTTTCAAAACTACAAGGAGATTTTACTCGCGTAATGTCTTACAATATTCGTATAGATCATGAGGAAGACTCGAATCCACAGCGCGATCCTCATTGTGACAACGCTTGGAGTAAACGCCGCGACAAAGTAGAAGCTGTCATTCGACGCTACAATCCCGATGTGATTGCTTTGCAAGAACCTAATGAGACTCAAATTAATGATTTTGCAGATGTGAGAAGAGTTGCAAATGAAAACTTGGGTCGAGATGCTACCTGGGTCGGCTGGGAATATAATCCTTTTAATGAAAAGAAACAAGAAGTCATGAATCCTGGGATTCCTGCACGCTTCGATCAGTTTTTTGTCTCTTCAAACATGAATGTTTTAAGAAGCGCTGTCGGCGATGATCAATTTACAATCGACAATCGCATCGTATATCCTTCCGATCACCGTCCGATGATTGTCGATGTAGTATTACAGTAACGCGAGTTTTGAGTTAGATGGCTCATAAAATCTCTGAGCACCAGATAGGTACAGCACATATTAGACATAATGTAAACACCCTCTAAGTCCTAGGGTACGATACAGAAGAGCAGTTCTTGATCTCGATCTTGATCGTGATCTTAATCTAAGCCTTGATCTCTTGCAGAGCGAAGTGTGTGAAGAGAAGGCTTAAGATCATGATCAAGGTCATGATTAAGAGAAAAAGTGCTTAAGTTGACACCATTGGTCCCGGTCCTCGTCCCTGCAGGCATCATGATTTCAGATATATGGATAATTATATGGACAAAAATATGGCTATTCGCTTAAAGTGAAGGTATGAGTGATGCAACTTTTGAGTGGAATACTGCCAAAGAACAAAT
>JAFEGS010000132.1 GCA_018239705.1 Verrucomicrobiota bacterium
ACTGAAATCGAATTTACGAAAAAGGGAGATGTCGAGCTCGAGTCTGGCGTCATCCTTGAAGTAAAGGTGTACATTGCCTCCAAGCGTAAGCTACAGGTGGGAGATAAGATGGCAGGACGCCACGGGAATAAGGGTGTGGTCTCACGCATTGTTCCTGAAGCAGATATGCCCTATCTGCCGAATGGCCAGCCAGTTGAGATGATTTTGAACCCGCTCGGTGTGCCTTCCCGTATGAACATGGGACAGCTTCTTGAGACGCACCTTGGTTTTGCTGCAAAACAGGCAGGCATCTATGTCAAAACGCCTGTGTTTGAGGGCTTCCCTGAGTGGCGCATTTGGGAGATGATGAAGCAGCAAGGCCTATCAGAAGATGGAAAGGTCTACCTCTTTGACGGCTGTACCGGCGAGCGATTTGATAGCCCTGTTGTTGTAGGCTACAAGTACATGCTGAAGCTTTGCCACTTGGTTGTCGATAAGATTCACGCTCGAGCAATTGGTCCCTACTCTCTCGTTACGCAGCAGCCACTAGGCGGTAAAGCCCAGATGGGTGGTCAGCGATTTGGAGAGATGGAGGTATGGGCGCTAGAAGCTTATGGAGCAGCGCATATCTTGCAGGAAATTTTAACTGTGAAGTCTGACGACGTCTCAGGACGAACCAATATTTACGAGTCAATTGTAAAAGGTGAAAATTGCTTGGATGCAGGAACTCCTGAGTCATTCAATGTGCTTATAAAAGAAATGCAAGCGCTTTGCCTTGACGTACGCGCAGAAACTGTTTCTGATGCGGCAGCTCCTGTAGCTTGAGCTAGATATATACAATTTTGAGAGGATACAATAATGTCTGAATCTGAGAATGATACTACGTTTCTCGATGCCATTGAGGACGAAGAACTTGATCTGAAGCCTTTCGTGTCTAAGTTTGGACAGGAAGAGGACTTTGATCTCAGACGCCCCCTTGCTCTCGCGGAAGTTGATACACAGGGCTTGCAGTTCGACAAACTCACCATCCATATCGCAGCCGATGATGTCGTTCGCACTACCTGGTCGAGAGGTGAGGTTAAAAAACCTGAAACGATCAACTATCGAACCTTTAAGCCGGAAAAGGGCGGCCTCTTCTGTGAAAAAATCTTCGGACCAACCAAAGACTGGGAATGTGCCTGCGGTAAGTATAAGAAGATTAAGCACAAAGGCATTGTGTGCGATCGCTGCGGTGTTGAGGTTACTCTTTCGAAGGTGCGAAGAGAGCGCATGGCTCACATCGAGCTTGCAGTTCCTATCGTCCACATCTGGTTCTTTAAGACTACGCCTTCTCGTATTGGCAGCATCCTTGGCATGTCGACAGCTGATCTTGAGCGCATTATCTACTACGAAGAGTATGTGGTGCTCGATCCGGGTCAAACTGAGCTACAGAAAAAGCAGCTTCTATCAGATAGCGAACTTCGTGAAGCGCAAGAGCGCTGGGGCAAAGATGCTTTTGTAGCTCGTATGGGCGCTGAAGCTATCCGCGAACTTCTTATGACAGAAGATCTTCACGCTCTTCTCATAGAGCTCAAAGACAAGCTGCGCAAGACAAAGTCGATCCAGGCGCGTATGAAAATCGCGAAGCGCTTAAAGATTGTTGAGGGCTTTATCAGCTCGAAAAACAAGCCTGAATGGATGGTGCTTTCCTGCATACCGGTACTCGCTCCCGATTTACGCCCTCTTGTGCCTCTTGATGGCGGCAGATTTGCTACTTCTGACTTAAACGATCTCTACCGAAGAGTTATCAACCGTAACAACCGCTTGAAGGCAATTCTGAAACTGAAAACGCCTGAAGTTATTGTTCGCAACGAAAAGCGAATGCTGCAAGAGGCAGTAGACGCACTCTTTGATAATGGTCGCCACGGACATCCTGTTATGGGCGCGGGCAATAGACCGCTCAAGTCACTTGCAGATGTGCTGAAGGGTAAGCAGGGACGTTTTAGACAAAACCTTTTGGGTAAGCGCGTTGACTACTCTGGACGATCTGTGATTGTTGTGGGTCCTGAGCTCAAGTTTAACCAGTGTGGTCTGCCCAAAATTATGGCCCTTGAACTCTTCGAGCCCTTTATTATCAAGCGGCTGAAAGATCTTGGCCATGTCTACACCATCCGATCTGCAAAGAAAAAAATTCAAAGACAAGACCCAGAAGTGTGGGATGTACTTGAGGATGTGATTAAAGGCCACCCAGTACTGCTTAACCGAGCTCCAACGCTTCACCGTCTCGGTATTCAGGCCTTCCAGCCTGTGTTGATCGAAGGAAAGGCTATTCGTGTTCACCCACTCGTCTGCGCAGCGTTTAACGCTGACTTTGACGGTGACCAGATGGCCGTTCACGTTCCACTCTCCGTGGAAGCACAGATCGAAGCACGCGTGCTGATGATGGCGCCAGATAACATCTTCTTGCCCTCCAGTGGTAAGCCCGTAGCTATTCCTTCACAGGATATGACGCTCGGACTCTACTATTTGATGTGCGACCCTCTCTATATAGCAGAAGACCATGGAAAGAAAACCAAGTTCTTCGCAAGTCAAGAAGAGGTCTTGCATGCAATGAGCGCGGGTGGTAGCTACAGCTGGGAAAACCTCGAAGATAAGGTTGGACGACTCAACTTCGATGGTCGCGGTCTGCACATTCATGAGCGTATCAAGCTGAAAACAGAGCATGGTACTATTGAAACCACTCCTGGGCGGGTACTCTTTAACACGATTGTTCCGAAAGAACTTGGCTTCCAAAACTATAGCCTGCCAAAGAAGCGCTTGAGCGAACTCGTTCTTGATTGCTATAAGAAGGTTGGTCTTGAAGCTACGGTGAGATTCCTCGACAACCTCAAGAAGATTGGGTTCTGGGAAGCGACAAAAGCTGCAATTTCGATGGGTATTTGTGATGTTCGCATCCCAGATAGCAAGGAAGATCTCTTGCTCGAAGCAGGTAATAAAGTGGCTGTCGTCAGAAAGCAGTATGAGGATGGTGTTATTACAGAGGGTGAGCGCCGCTCAAAAATTATTACAATATGGACAGAAGCCTCTGATGTGCTCTCTGAGGAGCTATTTGGCCTTCTGAGCAAGACCACTGACAGCACGCTCAATCCGCTCTTTATGATGATGGACTCTGGTGCTCGCGGTACAAAAACGCAGGTTAAACAGCTTGGAGCTCTCCGAGGTCTGATGGCGAAACCATCGGGTGAGATTATTGAGTCTCCAATTACTGCGAACTTCCGTGAAGGACTAGGGCCTTTGCAGTACTTTACCTCTGCTCACGGCGCTCGAAAAGGTTTGGCCGATACGGCGCTTAAGACAGCAGACTCCGGCTACTTGACAAGACGACTTGTCGACGTTGCTCAGGATGTGATTGTTACGGAAGATGACTGCGGGACGCTCAATGGTATCGAAGTATCGCCAATTAAGCAGGGTCAAGAGGAGCTTCTGCCTCTTAGAGACCGCCTCTTTGGCCGTACAGTGTGTGAAGATATCTACCTGCCTGGAGATAAGACCACTGTCTTGGCAAAAGCAGGCGACGTGCTGACAACAGCACAGGCTGCAGCTATTGATAACGCAGGGATCGAAACTGTGCGTATCCGTTCCGTACTTACCTGTGAGACAAGACGCGGTATTTGCGCAAAATGCTACGGCATTAACCTCGCAAACGGGCTTGTTGTGGGTCAAGGTGAAGCTGTCGGTATTATTGCTGCACAGTCGATCGGTGAACCTGGTACCCAGCTTACGATGCGTACGTTCCAGTTGGGTGGTATTGCTTCGACAGCATCGACACCGGAACTTGTTACGACGCATAGTGGTGTGTTGATCTACCTCGATCTGCGTACGGTTAAAACTGAAGATGGCTCTTGGATCGTTCTCAACAAAAACGGTACATTGAATATTGTAGACCCAGAAGGCCGTACAATTGAAGAATGTAAAAAACTTCTTACCACAAAGTCGATTGAACCTCTCCAGAGATTTTCTATCGAACTTGGCACTCACATCTTCTTTAATGATGGTGAGAAGGTAAAAGTTGGTGCTAAGATTGCTGAGTGGGAACCGCACAACGTTCCGATTATTTGCGACCGCCCTGGCTTTGTGAAGTACGAAGACCTGGTTGAGGGTATCTCAACACTGCGCGAAACAAATAGAGAGACCGGACAGACAGAGCTGGTTGTAAAGCAGCACCGCGGTGAGCTTCATCCACAGATTTCGATTTATGCCGATCTTGAATACCAAGACTTGGTGGGAAGCTATGCGCTACCTCCCGGCACGATTATTACGGTTGAAGAGGGCAAAAAGGTATCGGCCGGTAGACAGCTGGCAAAGATCCCTCGCGGCGCTATCAAGAC
>JAFEGS010000133.1 GCA_018239705.1 Verrucomicrobiota bacterium
CACTCAGCGGAATAGTAGGTACGATCTGATTGGTAAAGTGATTTTTAGTCCATGCATCGATATAGGGATAGTAGCCATGCCAGATGGGTGTTTTTCGAAACTCTGTGTAGAGAAATCGCGCTGCGGGCTCTTTTGGCTTTATAAGGGCCTCATAGCCATACGAGGCAATGATCTTATCGAGCAGTTCATAGGAATGGGGATAATCGAAGAGCAGCGCTTTTGTGACAGGAGAGTAGGTAAGTATGGAGGGCTGCAGCTCGCTTGGGATCTTTTCTCTACCTTGGCTGTTCCAAAATTCGAGGAAGAAGACAACACTGCACATAATAAGGATATAGGTGGTAATACTGCTTGCCGAAAAGGTCGTTAGTTTTGGCTCTTTTGTCTGCAGGTTGTGATGGAGCTTATCTTCAAGATACCTGGTTGCAGGGGACTGCTCAGTGAGGACTTGTAAAGGCCTCCGTAGAGACTGAAGCGCAAACTCCGGACTTGAGGGCGACTCGAGAAAGGTAGAGAGGTACTCCATGGCCTTATCTACCTGATCTTCGTCAGCAATCCATAAAGAAAATTTTTTATTTCCATAATGGTCGCTACCCCAGTTTGTGTCGACCTCTTCTTCAACCGAAAAGGTAATCGATTTTGTAGTGAGGTACTGGCAAAAGGCGCGAACGAGGTCTACGTTCTCACATGTCCAGATCAATCGCATAGACGATGCACTTTTTCAATGATTTCTGAAGTGGCAAGGCCGGGGATTCTATCCACAAGGTGGACTCTTCCTCCATGTGCCTTGACAGTGTCTGCTTCGATGCAGGCATGGCCATATTCTGCGCCGTTGACATGAACATCGGGGCAAATTTTTGCAAGGAGCGCCCTTGGGTCGGTCTCATCAAACCAGGTGACAAAATCGATAAATGAAATGGCAGAAAGAAGTTCTAGGCGATACTCTAAGGGTACAATTGGCCTTTTTGGGCTTTTATATTTCTGGATAGAGCTATCGCTATTGAGGGCAACAATGAGGATGTCTGCCTGTTTCGCTGCCTCAAAGATGATGTAGAGGTGGCCTGCATGGAGAAGATCAAAGGAGCCATTGAGCGTGGCAATGGAGAGCCCTCTGCTTTTGAGCTCTGCTACTCTCTGCTCAAGCTCATCGGGCACAATCCACTTCGCTTTGCAGGCGGCGTTCCAGTTCTGTTCAGTTTTTCTGCTGATCGTCATCTAGATTGCCGGAAGTTCTGATTCTGGGAAGGCAAGTTTATATATCTCATCATAGTGCTCGACAAAGTGGATGGTGAGTCCCTTCTTCACATACTCCGGGAGCTCATCGACATCGCGCAAGTTATCCTTTGGGAGGGCAACGATCTGGAGTCCCGACCGCTTTGCAGCAATGAGTTTTTCTTTTACTCCACCTATTGGGAGGATGCGGCCGGTGAGTGTGAGCTCGCCTGTCATGCAGAGATCTTCGGTAATTGGCGTGTTTTTGAGCAGTGACAAGAGCGAGGTGACCATCGTAACACCTGCAGATGGGCCATCCTTTGGTGTGGCTCCCTCAGGGATGTGGATGTGTACCTGCGACTTTTCAAAAAAGGTGCAGCCGAGAGCATACTTATGGATAGATCCGTGCAGGTAGCTCCAGGCGATTTCAGATGATTCCTTCATGACTGGGCCAGCTTGACCTGTGAGCTTCATCTCTGTCTTCTCTGCAGGAATGCGGATAGATTCGATATAGAGCGTTGCTCCTCCAAGAGAGGTCCAGGCAAGTCCTGCACAGACACCAATAGGGGTTCTTTCGTAAAAACGGTCGGTGTGAAAGACCGGCTTTCCGAGATATTTCTGAAGAGAGTCGGGTGTAATCATATTGGTGCCTTTGGCATTTGCCGGAGGCAGCTCTTTTTCCGCTTTCTTCTTTTTCTTTCTAGGTAGGTGGCTTTCCTGTTCGCGCGTGATTTTTAGTGCCACCTTTCGAAGAATTTTCTTGATATTGTTCTCTAAGGTGCGCACACCTGCCTCTCTGGCATAGCCGTTGATAAGCTGCTTGAGTGCGGGCGGTGTGAAGGACACTTGCGCTGCCTTCAGGCCCATGATCTTGCGATTTTTGGGGATGAGATAGCGCTTTGCAATTTCAAGTTTTTCCTCGAGGATATATCCAGAGAGCCTCATGATCTCCATCCTATCGACAAGTGGCTCAGGAACGGTGTCTAAGATGTTTGCAGTGACGATAAAGAGGATATCGGAGAGGTTACAGCGCACATCGAGGTAGTGGTCTAAAAACTCAGAGTTTTGTTCCGGATCGAGCACTTCTAGAAGGGCAGAAGCTGGGTCGCCATGAAAGCTAGAGCCTATTTTGTCAACTTCATCAATCATGATTACAGGATTCATGGTCTGGCAAAACTTGAGTGCCTGCAAAATCTTGCCGGGCATAGCTCCGATGTAGGTACGTCTATGTCCCTTTACTTCGGCCTCGTCTCTCATGCCGCCAACCGAGAAGCGGAAGAACTTGCGGTTGAGCGCTCGTGCGATACTTTTTCCAATGCTTGTTTTTCCAACGCCCGGAGGGCCCACAAGGCACATAATGCTGCCCCTTAATGACCCGGAGAGCTTTGCAACGCTGATAAATTCCAAAATGCGCTGTTTAAGATCTTCCAGACCGTGATGGTCTTCTTCAAGGATCTGTTCTGCTTCAGCGAGGTTGTGGATGTCGGGGCTCTTTATGCCCCAAGGAACTACGGTCAGCCAGTCAAGGTAGTTTCTGGAGAGGGCATACTCCGGCGACTGCGGCTCAAGTGAGGAGAGTTTTTCCAGCTCTTCGTTGATCACCGTCTGTACATCTTTTGGAACAGTACACTTCTTGAGGCGTGCTTCAAACTTTTCGCGATCTGAGGTCTTTTCGTCTTTTTCTAACCCCAGCTCTTTCTTGATCGTCTTGAGCTGCTCACGAAGGTAAAATTCTTTTTGACTTTTACTGATGGTGATTTCAATTTTTTGATTAATGGTGTTCTGCAGCTTGCTGAGATCGAGCTCTTTTTTAAGGAGTACAAGAGCTTTGCCAATACGTTCCGGAATATCGAGCGTTTCAAGAACGTCCTGAAGCTCTTCTCTAGTGGCTGTGGTAAGGGCAACAGCGAAGTCTGCAAGCTTTCCGGGCTCAGTGAAATCGGAATGGCTCAAGAAAATCTGGAGCTCTTCTTTGAAAAGAGGGTTTAGCTTGAGGAGCTCTTTGATGGTCGAGATGATGCTGATGGCATAGGCCTTGAGCTCTTTGTTGAGGAGCACTTCGTCCTGGTGGTAGACCACTTTTGCATAGAGGCACTTATGGTTCTTGATAGGCTTTTGGACGGACATCCGCTTTTCCATATTGAGGATGACCTGAGCGCCGCCCTGTTCCATAGGAATAATGCGCAGGATGCGTGCAATGACGCCGGTGTGATGCAAATCGTCAAAGCTGATTTTTTGCAGATCTGCCGTCTCTTCCTTCGTGAGAACAAGCCCAATGAATTTGTTTTCCTGCTTAGCAATGGCCTTCAGAGCTTCGTAGTAGGGGCCCTGTTCGATCATGATAGGGGCTGCCATGCCGGGAAAGAAGGGTCGTTTCGTTATGGGGAACACATAGGCGTGGTCCGGGAACGATAAGGCTTTCTTAGATGATGTGTCAGCCTCTTCGAAAGCGCTGAGTATGGCATCATCGAGATCAGTTTCTGGATCGAGTTCTTCTGTAAATCCCAAGAGGTGATGACTCCACGTTAGATATGAGCAAAGAGTGGATTCTACCATTAAAAGGGAAAATTTGCAATGGTGTAATGGTTAGAGTGGAAGCCAGCTTTCGCGAATATTGAAACGCTTGGTGAGATGCTTTTTCTTTTCAAGATCGATCAAGGCTTCATTGCTATCAAGCCCAAGCTTTTTATTTAACAGCACGTTGATCTCTGTCGATCTGATCAGCAGGTCGTTCACTCTTTTCAGTTCATCAGCTGTAAGCTCTGCTTTTTTGCGAAGAGCGGAGACCTCTTCCTTTGTAGTACCTAGCAGTTTATAGATATTGGCAACCCGCTTACGGATAAACCAGCGAATACGCCTTCGCAAGATGAAAACAGGGGGGATATTTGCCATGTCTTCGTCAGAAAAGGAGGCAAATGACTCATCCCATGTGCCTTTGGTAAGGGATTGCGAGACTAGTTCATCGATTTTGTCTTTGGACTCTTCCTCTTCAAGAGCAACACCTGGCAGCGCCTCTTCCTCTTCTTTGTCAATTTCCATAAGTGCTTGAATGACAGAATCTTGCGGAATTGGCTTGTTCTGTTCCAGCCCCACATAGGAGCTCGCTCTTGGATGTTTAACTGACTC
>JAFEGS010000134.1 GCA_018239705.1 Verrucomicrobiota bacterium
AGACCTCGGTCCTCAAAGCAATAGCAAGTGCCTCCAGGGCATCTTGAGACACAATCTCTTCCGGAATGTGCGTACTGAGTGTCGACATGACAAAATCGTCGAGCGGCAGCTCGTTTACAGCACCGATCGAGCCTTGAATCTGGTAGAAATAGGCTTTTCCTCTATATTCAGTGCCGGCAACCACAATTGTAGTCTCTTTCTTGTCGGCAGCGATGAGGAGCTGATAGACATCGGGAAACTCCTGTCCCCACTTAAGCCCATCTGTTGTTGGGTACATGTAGTAGGAGGAGGGCAAATAGGAGGCGATGAGCTTTGTTCCATTCTTCGGATCAAAGACATTGTAGGCCCCTTTTACCTCAACAAGCGCCCCCTCATAGTCTCTAAAGAGCTGTACCTTTACTTCTGTACTTTTCACAGAATCTGCAGCAAGGCCAAAAAAAGAGCAGGCTGTTGCGCAAAAAAGAATTGATAACTTCTTGATATTCATAGACTTACACCTCGTTATTGTCGTACTTGTCTGGTAGCGGCCTTCCTAAATGGTGGAAGGCAAGCGCTGTGGCTTCGCGGCCACGCGGCGTTCTTTGTATTAACCCTTGCATAATTAAAAATGGCTCATGAACCTCTTCAAGGGTATGAGGTTCTTCACCAACAGCTACTGCTAGCGTCTGAATGCCCACAGGCCTTCCTTGATAATGATCGGTTAATACTTTGAGGATCTTTACATCCATCTCGTCCAACCCTTTAGCATCTATACAAATCATTTTCAAGGCATCTTGCGCAATTTTTTTCGTGATCTTCCCATCAGCTTTGATCTGGGCGAAGTCTCGAACCCAGCGCAAAAGGTTGTTAGCGATGCGAGGCGTTCCCCGCGAGCGGTTAGCTATTTCTTGGCAGCTCTCAAGGTCCATACTGACATTCAAAATCTTACTTGATCGCATGAGGATATTTTCAAGCACCTGTGGCGTATAGTAATCGAGGCGTAGACTTGTCTGAAAGCGCGATCGCAGCGGCGCAGAAAGAAGGCCTAAGCGCGTGGTAGCGCCTACCAGAGTGAATCGGCAGAGCTTTATTTTGACACTCCTGGCACTACTTCCCGAGTCAATCACGAGATCGAGTGCAAAATCTTCCATTGCGGGGTAGAGATACTCCTCCACCGTGCGATTGAGGGCATGGATTTCGTCGATGAAGAGCACATCGCCCTCTTTGAGTTTGCTCAAGATACCTGCCAAATCGCCTGCCCGTTCAATCACGGGACCGGAGGTGACAACAATATCGCTGCCCATACTGCTGGCAATGATATGGGAAAGCGTTGTCTTCCCAAGACCCGGTGGGCCAGAAAAAAGGCAGTGATTCAGAGGCTCTTTTCTGCCCTGAGCTGCCAGTATTTGAACCTCGATCTGCTCTCGCAAGTGCTCCTGCCCAACGAAATCGGACAGCGTTTGAGGGCGAAGAGGGACTTCAAACACCCTGTCCTTTTCGCAAAAGGATGACTCAATGAAATGCTGTGTCACTTCTCACACCCATAATTTTGATTGAATATTGAAAGAACAGTATTCAATTGATTTGCATTTTAGTAAACCTATAAGTTATGCTCGAGGTTTACACTCTCAGGAGGAACTCATGAATAATGTATTAGACTTCTTTAATAATATAGGAAAACAAGCCACAGACGCCTACAAGAGCGTTTTTGAGCCTCTTTGGAATCAGCCGCCTGCGATTGATTCACCAAAAGACTCGCTGACTGATACCGACGAGGAATCTCCTCAACACCCCGTAGAACAGCTCATTCCACTCCCCAATGCCGCACCCGGCTCAAGCCTTGATGAATCGCTCGCTATACTCAAGCTTAACGCAATGATCTACGCAGAGAACAAAGTGCGCTCATCATATGCCAGCCTGAAGGAAGTACAGACAAAAAACCAGGCAATGACGCGATTTCTTGAGCATCTCACCGCTCATTCCGCTGAAGATGGCTCTTACACTATAAAAGATGATAATGCAAAAAAAATATTTACAGCTGCTGTGAGCGCAGGTCTGATGGCTGACAAAAGTAAAGTCAGCTTCACAAAAGATGAACGAGATATCCTGGTCCGCAATACCGAACTTCACTCTAGAAACCTGGAGACAGACCTGAAACTCAAGGTCAACGAAGTGCAAGAGGGAATACACATACGAAATACCATCTTCCAGGAATTGAAGACTATGTGGGATAAGAAGAATAGCGCCCTCAGCAAGATACTAGCCAATATAGGCGGCAGATGAAAGACCCGCAAGGTAGAGTACTTACAGCAGAGACGGAGCTTCTGCTCCATCAATTTGCCCATGGCTCCTATACGCATGGCAAGTTTGCGCAGTCGGTACGCACCTTTCGTCTCCTTACGATGTTCAGAGCAAGTGATTTTCGCTACTGGTATGGCCTTGCATGCAGCTTGATGGGTAGCAGTCAAGAACATGATGCCATTCAGCCCTTCCGGATAGCGTGCGTCCTAGCCAAAGAAGATCCTCGCCCGAAGCTCTATCTTGCCGAATGCCTTCTTCTCACAGGCCAGATAGAGGAAGCTGCGAAGGTACTATGTGAAGCAGAAGTTCTTGACTTGCGATCAAACAGTACTTTGCATGAAAATATACAGATGTTAAAAGAGAGAATTATTCAACGAGAGACATCCTTATGCCAAGCATAGATTCACTTAAGACAACAGATGCCTACGATTGGGAAAAACAGGCAGCCTATGTAGCCGGCCCGCTCGCAGCTTCATTACTCAATCCAATACAATACGCATCCGATAACCTACAAAGCATTACAGACATCAATTCTCGAGCCATCACCCCCACTCGAACTTCGATGCCCAATCTCGATGCTCCTCCAGCTATGGATAGCAAGACCTTTGAAGCGGCCAAAAAGGGCCTTGCAGATTTTGTAGACGATACACCTCTAGATGCCGTTATCGATATCGACGACCTGGTGTATGAGATCTTGACCAGCCTTGCAAATGACAGCAACGCCTACCTTCTCGCTAAGCGCAACTTCTTCGATATCGAGAGAAAATGGGGCGATAAAAAAGAGCTTGAAAGAACCACAGAGCTGCAAAACCAGGTGGCGGCTGCAAATAGAGTCGAATCGTGGGGAAGAGTAGAACAGTCTCTTACCTCTATCGGTCTACTCGCTTCCGGCGTTTTTGGCCTTGCTGCAGGAGATGTGTCGGGCCTCAGCCTGTGCGCAGTCACTGTTGGCAGTCTCTTCCTTATCGATCAGCTACTCGACAATACAGTGAAAAAGACCGTCGCAAGCTGGCTTGCCAAAGGCAATCGCGAGGAGATGGCCAATTGGGTCAACAGGATTCAAGTTTTCTGCGGCCTCTCTTCATTTGCAATGAGCATGGGCATTGACGTCCCATCTGCTGTTCAGGTGGCAATGAGTGTTGCGAAAAGTGCCGTAGACACGACGAAGAACGTATTCGAATGGCGCCTTTCAGTGCAGAAGTCGGTGCTTATGGAGCTCGACGCTGAGACCAAACGAGCGCAGAAGAACCTGGACATGCTTTTTACCGAGATCCAAGAGATTTGCAATACAATCTCCCAGTTTCACGAAAATATTCACCATGTCGAAGAAAAGCGACAGCAGCTTGCCTACGCAATGCTACAATTTAAATAAATAGTAGAGGTATCAAAATGCCATTAGACCCAGTTGTATATGCACAAACAGGCGATCAGTATGATGATCTTCTCCCTATGGCAGTAGAACCAGAGGAAGAGGTTGGATTTGAAGAGATCCAAAAGCAGATGGGCATCTTGCTCATCCTGGTAAGTAAAGACAGAAGAAATAACTTACATCACCGTTCTGAAATGGCTGAAAAGGCACACAGAGTAGAAGTGAAAAAGCAGGTTGATACCTTCCGCGGATGGGAGCTTCCCTTCTTCACCGGTGGTAAGTGCACCCTGCAGCTTGCAAAACTTGGAACTCTCGTTGCACCGGCTGAGTGGAAAGAGAGCGTGACTGCGCTCGTCAATGGTGCCGACCAGACGGCCGATGTGATTAAGCAGCTTTTTGACACCTCTGTGCAAGGAAACCGCACAGAAATAGGTGCCCAAGCAGAGCATCTCCGATCGATCTCGGAGCAGATACGGCATGAGCATCAGAGGTATCTCTCGGACGAGGCAGAGGCGATTAGGAAGTTTGAGCAGCAGCGCAACAAGCAAGAAGACTTCATGATGAGCATGGCGCGCGGCGGCTAAAACAGGCTGTGGAAGTAAAACAAAAATAACGACAACAAACGACCAAAACGACAAACGACACAAACGACGAAAAGGACGAAAACGACTTAAA
>JAFEGS010000135.1 GCA_018239705.1 Verrucomicrobiota bacterium
TGATTTTTGAGCTCTTGTACCTGCTCTTCGTGCTCTCTCTTTTTCTCTTTGAGTAATCGCTGATACTTTGCATTAATTTCTTGCTCCATCCGATGCAGAGACACGCCCTTTAAATCATCAATCCACTTACTCGCATGATCTCCGGTAGAGGCAATGACTTTGAGGGCATCTCCTCCCTTATTGGCAGCAATGATGTTTTTCTCCACATTGTGAAAGGGAATAAAGGGATCATCGTGCACATAAAGCAGGGCCTTCTTCCCTCTATTTTTAGCTAGATTTTCGGCCACTTCAAAGTCGGGGGCGAGTATGACCGCGCACTTCGCCACGATCGGGGCCATATTTTGGGGCAGCCACTCTTTCACTTTAGAGATAAATTGGGGAGTCACTTCCGGGCCAAAGCGTGTTCGAAGATCTTCTACATCCTCGCTTAAAATCTTATTCACCTGCTCTTCAACTAAGCCTCTAAATGAAGAAAAAGCCTGATCTAAAAAGAGATTGGTATCATGATGCTTCCCAGCGGCATGGGCAGAGGGGCCTCCTCCAAAGCAAAGCCCTTTAAATAGTATTTTACTATCTTCTTGGCATGTATGTTTCTTGGTGAATTGATATACAGTTTCAAGGTCTTCTTCATATTTCTTATCGCTCGGCACCCCTTTGCTTAGGCCTGTCCCACGGTAGTTAAAGAGGACCACATCCATGCCCTGTAAAAGAAAGGCCGTTGCCTCATCCTTATACTGCTCATACACGCCTCCCAGGCCTTGGGATAGGATCACTGTCCCTCCCTTGGATTCTTTACTGATCTCTTGCAGCTCTACAGACACTGTCTTCGGTCTGATTTCGTAAATATTTCGACCATGCTGCCACTCTACCCACTCACTGTAGCTCCCTGTTTCGGGAAGAAATTTGGTAGGGAGAAGCACAACTTTAGCAGGGCTTCCGTCCTGAGGCACATATCGTACAGGTGTCAATTCGCCAGGGACCTTTAAATCACTTATAATATGCGATCCAGTGTCCTCTCTCCAAGGGCCCCAGTCAAAAGCAATGCCCTTCATCGATACGCCGTCAGGTCCGGTAATGGTGATCGTTTCACCCCCTGCCTCGATCAGTTTTTGACGGAAGTTGGAAGCGCTTAAGAAGACCCCATCCAGTTTAGCCCCATCATGTGTCTGGAGGGCTAGTCTCTCTCCTCCTATACCCACTAACGCCTCTCGTGTCTTTTCCCCTTTTGCGTTCAACGATTCAAACTTCGTAAGACTTGATAGCTCTTTTATACACTTTATCTTTTCTTTATTTGCTGCCTTGTCTTGATACAGAACATCTAATGTAGCTTTGATTTTTTTGTCGTCACAGCCATATTCTTTTTCAAATTTTTCTTTCTCATCTTTACTGTATTTTTGCTGAAGGGCCTTGTTTTGAACATTTGCATAGTAAAGAGGAAAAAAACCTCTACTCATTTGCACTATCAATACGTTCGTGAGCAATTCTGAGAATCTGGTAAGGGCTTTGTCGATTTTATTTCTTCGAGAAAATGTAAGATAGCCGGTTTTAGGGTCCTTCACGACCTCTTCTTTGCTTATAATTCCCCCATCTTCTAAAAGCCCTTGTATTGTGTGTACAATGTTGTCATAGAGAGGGAGTTTAGAACTTTTGATTGTTCCCTGATGCTCTGAGGAGCCTTTTGCCTCTTTTGGAACAATCCCGCTACTCTTAGCGACCGTTTCAGTCGCTTCTTGTTTCTTTAGAGACCCTTTCCGCGCCGGTTTAATAGGCGAGGTAGGAATAGAAGGCATATCTTCAATCACGACATACCCTATTTATCATGCCGACAAATGCGTACATAGGCAATATCTTGGCGATTGCAGTCATCGGTAGACAGCGGAAAGGAGTCGCAAGGATAGGTGCCGATCGTTGCCTGTTCACAGAAGCCGTTGGTGATGGTAAAGGCAGCAATAAAATCATTGCCATTTGCATACAGTCCAACGTGGTTAGACAGGTAGTAATCAAAATAGCAGTTCATTTGATCTACACCATTATAGCCTCTGATACTCTTGCGAGTATCAAAAGAGGTTGGCGTCAGGCGTACCTCTTCGCTACAGTGCTTGAGATCTTTATCAAAAAATGACATCCATACATCGGTGGAAAGCTCCGGGCTTCCGGAAGTAAAATGGCGAAAGTCATAAAAGAGCACACCTACCGTACCATCCTTTGCCACAGCAACTGTGGGCATAAAGGCTTGGGTATTTAGGGAGTTTGGGTTTACCGGACGCGGTTTGGACCAGCTTTTACCCCCATCTTTAGACATTTTAATCACACAGCCGGCCTGTCCTGCAGTGGTAAACTGAGGATCGGAGTAGACGACATAGACATTGCCATTACAACGGCTTATGGCCATATCTTTTGTAGTCCAATCTGTAACAGGAAGGACCGGATTGGAAGTGTCGGGATCGACGACGAGTATGTGAGGGATGTTATCTGCTACGGTGTGCATGTGCCATGTCTCTCCCCCATCACTCGATCGCCATGCAAGTAGTCGGTCATAGGGAGTTGGATTGAGCGAATCGGGAGGGCTCTCTTCGAGCATCGAAGTGACTAGAAGGGTGTGCTTGTGATCGGGCAGCACTGCGATCTGGTTTAGTATGGGTAGCGGTGTACAGGTAGTAGGGTTGTCAGGAGGAAATGAGGCAATTAACGATACAGGCGACCAAGAAGCGCCCGCATCTGTTGATTTTTGAAAGGTGATATTGAGATTGCCTGTAAAGTCTGGGTCAGTGCAGGAACCTGAGAGAAAACAGGTATCATCTGACGAGACAACGTAGAGGGTGTTTTTTCTATAGGGATCGGCAAGTATGTCTGGATAATCGAGGTAATGGCACGATCCATCATCGCGAAAGGTGGAGGTGATCTGATTCCAGCTCTTGCCACCATCTATTGACTTTGCGACGATATTGCCTTCATCAAGGCTCACATCTGGCATCTGGTTTGCGGCGAAGAGATTGTAGCCGTTAAAAAAGACATAGCAATTGCCTTCAGGACCAAAGGTCACTGTGGGAAAATAGGCGGCAAGAAAATTGTTATTTGCTTTGTAGTTTGTTGCCCCTTGGCATCGGCTTAATATGAGATCTGATTCGTTCCATGTCGTACCACCGTCAACAGTATACAAGACGATGACAGAAAGGGGAAGAGCACCTTGGTAGTGTGCATTGGAAAGGGTATCTTGCTGTGCGACGATAATCATGTTGTCTGGATTTTTGGGGTTCACACTAATCTGTGAGTCAAATGCCACATTTTGATACCAGCCATATCCTGTAAGATTGGCGTGATTATTGATCGAAAGACAAGATAGACTGGGAGGCAGCCTCGAGATATTTGTCACATGCATGAGAGGCAAGACTTCAGGTTTATGTTCATATACATGTGATGTGCAAAAGCGATCAGAAGACCCTGCATGACAGATTGTAGAAAGGAATGATAAAAAAATTCCTATATATACTTTGGGTTGCATCGATCATTTCTCCTTGATAATAAATTTTCTACATTGACTGATACCGAAATTCCATGCTTATAACAAAAATCGGGTAGGCATAGGTATCTGAAGCATTACCAAACCGTGAAAACACAAGTTCGGCAAAATCCCCTGGGTTGATACTATTCGTCAGGATGAATGAGGCTTCATAGTAGTTAAATGTGGTACTTGATGACGTGCTTGTTACTGCAACAGGACTAATTAAGTAGCCTGTGTTGTTGTTTGGAAAATCGATCGTTCCATTCAAACTTGCAAAAAGTACATTCAATGCTGGCTGAATATTGCCGGTTTTTACTGCCCCGCCACCTTGCTGCATTGTAGCAAAGTGCACAACGACAGTTGGCGGGAAAGCGCTGTTACAATCTTGAGGAACGCTAAAAGAAACACAGGCATTCGTGCTATTGTTGCCAGATCCGGGCACTGCAATTGGCTGTACTGTCATACTAACGTTGGTGCTCCCTACTGTACCTAACACCACTGCTTGTGGACTTAGGCTGTTCCCTTGAGTCATTGTCTGCGCATTGAATAAGAGTGAAACCTGAGCCGCTCCCCCGGGGCCTGAGGCTCCGGTTACCCCTGTTGCTCCTGTGACTCCAGTAGCTCCCGTAGCGCCGGTTGGACCTGTGACACCTGTTGGGCCGGTAGAGCCCGTTGCTCCGGTTGCTCCTGAACCTGTTGCTCCAGTTGCACCTGTTGGGCCGGTAACTCCCGTAGGACCAGTAACTCCAGTTGCTCCGGTGGCTCCTGAACCTGTTGCTCCGGTTGCGCCGGTAGCACCTGTTACACCTGTTGGACCCG
>JAFEGS010000136.1 GCA_018239705.1 Verrucomicrobiota bacterium
GATCAAACCTCGACAGAGGATTACTATGGACGTAACTATACAGATTTGGCCCATCGGCGAAGCCGAGCGGGTCCGGAGTGACCCATCTTCCGACCTCAGGGGCGTAGTAGCGCCTATGGAAGTACAAAAAGCCTGTCTCGGGGTCAAGCCGCTTACTGGAGTAGCCCCAAGGGTTACCGACCTCCGAGCCTCTAGCTGCAGGAAGCTGCTGGCTATCGTAGGTCTTGCATTCGCCGAACGCTGTGTAGCGATAGCTCTCCTGCACCACTCCCGTATTGGCGTCCACGAGGCAGACGATATCGCCTCGATGGTCATGGATGGGGCTGTAGACACCACCACTCAGCTCAATGGCTACACTCGCACCAAGCTCAGCGCCCTTGCCAAGGCCGAGCACGCGGTATTCCTTGACCGTCCCCATCTTCGCCTCATAAAGCCCCACCTCTCTACAGCCCATATAGAGAAAGTACTCTGCATCCTCGTTCCCGTTCTCATTCCCGTCCCCATCACCATCTCTTCCAGTCTTACTCCGGGCTATGCGACGGTGCAGGTAGTCATAAGTGTAGGTAATGACACTACCGTTATCTATTACTCTCACTAATCTGTCGAGTGCATCGTAGTCGTAATAAACCACCCTGTAGTCAGATCGTTTCTCGATCATGTTGCCATTTTGGTCGTAGACGTAGTTCTCGACAGAGTCGCTCACCAGCTTATTGGCATTGTCTACGTAGTACTCCCAGCCATTTTTACTCTTTCTGTTTGAGAGTGAGTCGTTACTATACGAGTGCGACTGGACTCCGCTCTCCTCCGTGAGCTGGTAGAGATCGTCATAGTTGGCCTCACAGTCCAGCGTCCCTACCGGATCGACGCTGCTGAACTTCCTTAAGTTTCCTGCCGCATCAAACCCGTCCGCCGGTATTTCCTGGCTAAAGTGCTTAGAGGCTATTTTTGTATTGCGGCCCTTTTTGTCCCACTCGTACCCAATCTCACCGGCAGCCCCAATCAGAGTGCTGTGCAGGACGTTATCTCTCAAGTCGAACTTGTCGTATCGATGTTGGTACGTGCCCTTCGCTGAGCTTCGCGTAATCGTCCGTAGATGTGTTTTGTCGTAGCCATACGTAACAACAGAATTATCTGGCCCCACAACAGAGGTAAGCCTTCCCACCTCATCGTAGGTAAAGGCCTGTGCAAAAACACCCTCTACTCCATCGGTCAGGACGCGATCCCACGCATCGTAGCTACGTATTGTGACAATATCGTTGACTTCGTCCTTCACTTCCAGAGGGTTGTTATGGAGATCATACGTATACGCATATGCTACAGAGCCATCACTAGAGCTCAGCCTTAGCAGCCTGCCCAGAGCATCATACGAGTGATCTAAAACAACACCATCTGGCTTCACAAGTCGTAACAGCCTACCCGACTTATCGTACTCGTACTGTGTGATCTTTTCATCCGTTGTCCCGGGCTGTTCCACACACTTTACTACTCTATCGAGCTTGTCGTGCTCCCAGACAACGGTGTAGTCGTGTTCGACCTGTCCATCCACGATAACGTGCTCGACCTGTTTGGTCTTTTGTCCTGTACCGTTATAGGTAATGTCGGTTGCAGCAAGCAGCGCACCCGTCCCGTTCTTCTTCAAGACCGAGACCACTCGCCCTAAGGTATCGCAATATTCCTCAGCGCTATTGCCAAGCGCATCCGTAACAACCCTTCGAGGCACTTGTTTGTTAAATATATTTTTGAAGCCATGGTCGATAGCCATCTGAGTCTTATGCCCATGCTCATCGATGTGCAGCACACACTCGCTCTGGGAGTTATGCGGGGTATGGACGGCAGCCTCATCACTCTCGCCTACATCCACACCCGCACCCACCCCATATCGCTTCTTGACGCAGTTACCGCGAGCATCGTACTCAAAGCAGCTCCAGCTGGTGCACTGTCCCGTAACATCCACTTCTTTTTCAACGGTAACACGTCCAAGCAGATCGTACTCATTGTAGGTAGCGATGTGGTCTTTAATTTCTTTTCCGTAGTAGGCCTTCACACAAGAGACTCTGCCCATAGCATCATACTCAAAGGTCTTCTTGCTGTAGCTATCGCCGCTTTGGGTCCACTCCCCTGTCTTACGGCCGGCATGGTCGTAGTCGTAGTAGGTGGTGTAGCCCATCGGGTCTGTTGTGGAGAGAAGGTGGAGGGCGTTGTAGCGGTTGATCGTCTTTGCAACCTGAGTACCAAAGGGGTCGTAGACGCGCGTCTCTGTAATGCGGCCGAGGATGTCGTAGCTGTAGGAGGTTTTAGTGTCGCTACGGTCCCATTTGTACTTGAGCGTGCCGTTGAGGTTATATTCAAACTTTTCCTCAGCGCCGTCTGCGTAGGCAATACGCATTGGCTGCTTTCTGGCGGTATACTCATACACAGTACTAGAGCCGTTCTGGTCAGTCTCGCTTTGGAGGTTATTGAAGATGTCCCACTGCTTGGTGATGATATGTCTTGTGCCATCATCGAGCTCCGGCAGGACAACCTTCTTCACGCGGCCGCAGCTGTCATACTCGTAGTGGGTTTTGTTGCCGTAGCGGTCGGTAGAGCTGTTTTTATTGCCCATGAGGTCGTAGGTGTACTTCGCGCCGATGGCGGTGCCGTCTCTATGGTATTCCGTTGCTGCAGTGAGCCTGTTTGCCTTGTTGTAGCTGTAGGTCGTGTGGAAGCCGGAGCCGATCTGTCTTTCAAAAATTTTGTTTGAGTTTTTGTCGTACTCGAAGACAAACCACTGGCCCAGCTCATTTCTGCGGCGATGCACTCGTCCCTTCTCGTCGTACTGAGTATGTATGGTGTAGCGGTAGCTGTTAGAGGCATCAAAGACTCTCTCCTTCGAGACCTTCCCCTGTCTGGTATAGATGTACTCTGTGCGGCGTAGCAGCGCTTCCTTTTTGCTGTGGAGGTCGTAGTAGTACTCTGCAACTACTTTGGGAAGACCCTGTCCAAAGCCCTCTTTGTTTCTGACGGGTTTGATTTTGGTGATGAGCCTCTGTGTAACGCCTGAGAGGTCTTTTTTGCTCAGCTTCGTGCCATTATCTACAATCTTCTGGATCAGTATCCAGTCTTTGTCGTAGGAGTAAAACTCGCGGATGAGGATTTTGTTGCCATCGCAGATGTACTTCCCCAGAGGGATGTTACTGCCCTTATGGTACCAGTACTTGATTGTAGGGCCATCAGTTTCGCTTTCGGAGAGTTTGTTGTGAAAGCGGTTTTTGGAGTAGGTGTAGTGCTTCGTGTAGTGCTCTACGTCGGAGCTCGATGGCGTGCCATCGCTTGACAGCGAAAAGGCCTTTTTGCCCTGGCCTGTGAGGTTACCGTAAAGTATTTCTTTTACGATGTTGCCATGACTGTCATACACAAAACAGCGGCTCTGGTGGGCCTTGTTGTCTTCGTCGAGCAGTGCCTCGGCCAGAAGGTTCCCATCGTCAGTCTCTGGATGCTCTCCCCACGAGAGGCCCTTTTTCTTGCCCCAGTAGAAGGCCGATGTTCGGTAGAGCTTGTCGTTCTTCTTGTACTGCTCTAACGCGGTAAGCCGGTGACGCTCGTGGCGGTAGATCGTTTTTCTGCCAAGCGCATCGACCACCTTAGTGTAGTGGTCATCGGGATGGTAAGAAAGGCTGTAGAGTGTATGTGTGGCCCCTTTTTTGCCAATTGGCGCCTTTTGGCAGGTCACACGGCCTTTGCCGTCATACTCAATCTCCAGAAATCGCCCCTCAGGCCAGGAGATGCGGTCGATACGCTGGTGGCCTGCCACCTTCTCGTAGTGAAACTCCTGTTTCGGGCTGTCGGATGAGTCCACTTCATACACGTAGGAAGCGCCCTCTTTCTCGAAGGACTTGTAGGTGACCGTTTTGCCGTTGGAGCTGGAGATTGTCGCTTCGCGATGTTTTTTGTTGAAGTCGAGCCAGTTTAATGTCTGATAGCTCTTGGCGGTGATTCTCTTTGGTGAATAGTCATCATGATAGGTGTAGTTGAGTCGAGAGAGGTTAGGTCGTCTTTCGCAGGATGCTTTGACGACCGATTCCATCGAGTAGCTTCGGTGGTATTCCTTGATGGTGCCGTCTGAGAAGTAGCCTGTAAGGTCGGCGTAGCTTCCATCTTTACTCACCTTTTCTACTATAAAGGTATTTTTGAGGTTGGTGCGGGCGCTGATCTCCCCCGATCCACAGTTGGTGAGGCCGCTGTAGATGATGTCTGGATCGAGGTAGTAGGTGCTCCCTCTCCATTTGTCCTTGGCAAGGCAGCAGACAACAGAGCCGGCG
>JAFEGS010000137.1 GCA_018239705.1 Verrucomicrobiota bacterium
AGACCGTTAGAGATTCCTTCAGCTAGTATATCTTTTGACCTTCTTCTTCTGGAATCGCCATCGGCATACTTTCCTAAATATCGCGGTTGATACGCCATATTACCTCTACAATTAAATTTTATTTTTACTATTCATATTCTTCTATACTTGCTTCGCAGTTGCTTACAACACTTGCTAACCCTTTCAGACTTAACGGAAATATGTCCAACTCGCTGTCTATTGTGTGTACATATTCCAATGCTCGCATCTGGGAGATGTGACCATACAAAAAGCTTTCAAGAATATGACCTCGAATAGAATTCAAGCACATATTCATCACACTTTTCATCTCTTCGTCATCACTGAGTAGTAGCGTAGCAAGCAGATAATCACGATCGATGGACAACGATTCACATACCGACTTAAGGCAATATATAGACTTGTCCGAGTTAATAGTGCTCAAGAGCTGTTCTAGAAGGGCATCCATTTTAATAACACTTTGTATTTCATCACTTTAACTTCATTCTAACATTTCGACCCTGTTTTTCAAAGAATTATTTACACGTAAAATATGGTTCCTAGTTGTTGTATGGAGTCATCGAAGAAAATCTGGGGTTGTGTTGCTCATACATTCTCTGAGCTTCCCGGTCCGTAATTTCTGTGTAAGTGAGAAATTCAAGCCCACAAGCTAGTGTACGAAGTGCATCTGCGCCGTGACTTGCTGCGTTATGGCAGGGAGCAGATCCCCAATGGCCTTGTGTAGCGTTCCAGGATCGTCGATAATTATCGAGAACTACTATACCCCTACTGCACTTGATTTCATCGAACCAGAGGCGAGGAAATAGGTGTCTTACCGCATCGATACCTTCGTCTCTTGAAAGATCTGCAGCGAGTGTAAGGTGAAAACCGTTCTTTCGTGCTGTTTCGAGTCTAGTCAAACCACTCCCATACTCGTGATGGGCTGCATCATGCGGTACGAGATGTTTACCCCAAATATAATCTTTACTTTTGAGTAGCTTCAAATAAAATGTGAGCGGCTCGTTCGAGTTCTCCAGATACTCCAAAATATGTATCTGCTTGCCAACCATCTGGAAGAGCCATATTGCAGTGGAATCACCATAACCGATATCCCAGGCACTATGTACGGGTAATTCTGGATCGTACGTGAGTTTTGTGATTCGACCTTCCATCCTAGTAAGGTCGAGCTGCTTAATGTAATACGCACCTGATACAGCACTTGAAAATGCCTCCTCAGGTGTGCTTGGATATTCACGCTTCATATCCTCGCCTTGAATGCTCGCCTTCTTGATGTACCAGTGCTTCTGTTCAGGGGAGAGGTAAATATCTTGATCTGCCAAAGACTTAAAATAGTCCTCAGCTTCTTGTGTGATTGGCACAGTATCGTTCAGAGTATAGTCTGGGCATTCCATCCAAGGAAAAAAGTGGAAGCGGTAGTCGAGCTTGGTAAGTTTTGTTTTTTGCTTTTGTTGGTCCTGGGCAACCTTACACAGGTCAAAAAACACCCCTTCTCTACCCTCCGCCGTAGACTCAATAAAACAATATTGACCTGCTGCTAAGGTGTTCAAGCTTCCCGTGACGATCTCTCTCGCTTTGTTGGGGTCTGTAGCTGCTATCTTTCCCATTTCGCTTATATGGAGGTACTGAAATGTACTTCCACGCATGCTTGTACCAACTCTCAAGGAGCTGTTATTGTTAAAGATGAGCTCACGAGCACTATCTGTAGAAGCTGTACGAAGTGAACGGATATCTTCAGGGAGAGAATCGTAGGCGAATTTCACACGCTTAAACATGTGTTGCGCGTCTTCGAGTGTGTGGGCCAGGATACCTGCACTTACGTTGGAATTGAACAAGCACCTATCGAGGAAGAGAAGGCATACAAATGTGCTCATGCCCAACTGTCTTGCTTTCAAAATAATATTGCAATACCACATGTTGTCATAGAGCTGTTTTTGTGCCCAGTTGCACTTGAAGAGCTGCTTTTTTCCTGCTTTGTCTATGATGTGATACAAGTTGTTCAGGCGCCACCAAGGGTCTGCGAGTAGCTGTTCCGCTGTCCTAACCTCTTCAGCCGTTACCATTCACTAACTCCTTTGACCTCCCATCATTCCTCTCAAGGATGCAAGATAATGGGTTTGCAGCATCACCACTCACCTGTTGCTTTTCTGTCCAACCGTGATTATTAGTAAGGGTAAATTTAACTAAACCAGAATCAATTTCTTTAAATAAACCCATATCAACTAGTTTATATTCTTGCATTGCCTTTGCTTTTTTTAAAGCTGACGAAAACTCAACAGATTTAATTGCGAATTCATCTAATCGTGTTGGGTCATATCCTCTCTGCAACGCAAAACCCTTTAGCCAGATATTACGAGGAGCAGTAAACCATTCAAGGAGTGCTACTGCCTCTTCTTTTAGCCACTGATCGGAGTAAATCTCTGGTCGTCCTCCATTATTACCCACTGCATTTTTATTGCCTGCTGGTGGGCCAATCTTACTCTTCTTAGGCGCTTGTGTATTGTCCATAGTATACCTCGTTTAAATGCGATATGACGTCGCTGAGCTGCTTTATCGTCGTTGTTTCCTGTAAACCATATTTTTGAATATCTCCCCATATACTTTCAAATACTTCCTCTATATTTTGGTCGACACGTAAGCCCTCTACGCTACTGAGGTGCTGCATGAGCTGTAAGCCATTTGGCTGTGATTTCACCGTTTCGCCGTGTAGCTGTAGTTCCCAGCCATCCTGTGTTGGTCGTATGGTTACAGGATAGGTCATCTTTCTAAAATGGCTGTATATTGTTGTTTTGAATTCATTGTTATTCATAATTTTTCCTATAGTTTAAAATGGTATTTCTTCTGAGCACATTGTTTTTACTGGTTGCATTGGTTTTAGCATCTCAAGACACTTGGTTTGAAAACGCTCTTTTACATCCTTCGGGAAGCTCACAAGCTCAAAGTGCTTAGTGCCTCCATCTTTCCCTTCATAACTTTTTGAAGGCAGTGTTATCCATTCCCGGCCCTCTTTCTCAAATAGAGCGCAGTCCTTTATCGTCATATGCCATTGAGGCACCATGACATCAAATTTTGCTTTTAGGCACCCTTTGCCTATCTGTTTATAATTTTGAATTTCCATAATTTTCCTTCATTGAATTAATTGTTGATAATATCTAAAAGCCATTTTCTAATATTTAGCCCTTCTTGAATTGCTTCACCAATATCCTTACCAAATGGTGTCGGGTAATCACAGGCATGCATATATAGTTTCCTCCACTTGTAAAACATGGACTTCCCTGCATCGTCATTGTCACGACAAATCAGTAGTGTCTTTTTCTTTTTAGCAAGATAGTGCGTGACGTTATCCGGGTTTTTTGAGTTAGACCCTACCCCGATAACAAAAGAGAAATCCCCGCAGGAAAAGTCAATCGCATAAGCGTCCAACTCGCTCTCGACTACTATCATTACAGGGTTATTCGTGTTGCCCACTATTGAAAGGCCATTCTGTGAGCCGGGTATCGCTTTGTATTTTGGAAACTCGCTTTCTGGAGTCCAATCAGTACGCCTAATTTTCACCCTTACGACATTCCCATCTTTTTCTAAGCAAGGGACTACGATCCCTCTCGGTAAATAGAGAGGCTTAATTTCGCCGTTGTCATTGACCTCCTCAGGTAAGTCCCAATCAATACGCTTACATTCGAAATATCCGCGCTCAACTCGTTCATTGTCGCACCATCCAATCTTGTATTTCTGAACAGCTTCAATAGGGAGACCTCGCATCTCCAGTGCAGAAAGAGCTTTAGGCTTCTTCATGATTTGCTCATGTGCCCAATTCACAAAAGAAGTCGCCTTAGCTTTCCACTTATCTGTTGGTGAGGTGATAGCAGTTGGCACGAAGGATGGGCCTTTTGAATACTTAATAAACGATTCCTCTGGCCGCTTGGCATTCGCAGCCTCATACGCCTGATCGGGTGTCATTCCCATTACATCAATGCAAAAAGAAATTGTGTCCCCACAAAAATCTCTACCATCTAGCTGTTTGCATTGCCGGCAGGCGAAGAATCCTATGCAGCGTTTACCTTTATTGTTAGGCTGAATACGAAAACGATCTTTACCACCACAAGCAGGGCACACCCCATGCCATTCACCGGCACCAGTAGTTGCCACTTTCTTCGGCTCACATCCAGTATGTTGACTATACAGATCAAGCAAAGTCATAGGTAGGCCCTGTATGTTGGTGGGTTTGGTGGGTTTGGTGGGTCTGTTTTGCTCCACTGACGTAAATTAGCATAAATAG
>JAFEGS010000138.1 GCA_018239705.1 Verrucomicrobiota bacterium
ATGAAGGCTCGCGTGCTGCAGGCGCTCTTTTTTGTGTCACTTCTCCTCACATTATCGTCAATTTATGTAGTTCGTGATATTTCGCGCGAAAAATCTCTTGTACAAAAATGATAAGAGGCTCTATCCTTGTGTCCTTTATCCAACCCGAGATATAGTGAGTACCATGGCTAGGGAAACAAATCAAACGTTTATTAAGAAGAAAGAAGAGGTAAAACACCAGTGGTTTATCCTTGATGCAACAGGGCAGACGCTGGGTCGTTTTGCTGCTGAGATCTCAAAAGTATTGAGAGGAAAGCACAGACCGGACTTTACACCCCATGTCGATTGCGGCGATGGAGTGATCGTGCTCAACGCTGACAAGATTGTCGTTACCGGATCTAAGCGACAGCAAAAGATCTATCGTTACTATACAGGTTCGATGAGTGGTCTTCGCGAAATTCCTTTCCATACGATGCAAGCAAGAAAACCTGCATACATCATTGAGAGCGCTGTAAAAGGCATGCTCCCAAAAAATCGTCTTTCGAGAGGGCTGATGAAGCGCCTTCGCGTTTTTGCAGGTAGCGAGCACGATATGGACGCTCAGCAACCAATTACTGTAACCATGTAAGGCTTGAAGTAGGACAACATGCAAGAAAATCTAGGTACTGGCCGACGAAAAACAAGTGTAGCTTCGGTAAGACTGCGTCATGGCAGTGGAAAAGTCGACATCAACGGAAGAGAATTTAATGACTATTTTCCGCTTGAACTACAGCGCAAAACAATCATGGCTCCGTTTGAAAGAGCAGGAGTTAAAACTTCATACGATATGATTATTCGTGTGAATGGCGGTGGTGTGGAAGCACAGGCTGAGGCAGTTCGCCTCGGCATCGCTCGCGCCCTTGTGCAAGAAGATGAATCGAGACGCCATGCGCTCAAAGAAGAGGGCTTCTTGACACGAGACAGCCGTAAGAAAGAGCGTAAAAAATATGGCCGTGCTGGAGCTCGTAAGCGCTTCCAGTTCTCCAAGCGTTAATTTTTCATACTATCTCTCCCAGGCGAGGTTTTCCCTCGTCCTGGGCACGTTTTTTTCTCTCCCCGACGTACTCTTTTCTTCTATCGCACAAATGATTAACTGTTGAATTATTTTCACCATTAATCTATATTTTTCACTTTATTAACAAGTAAATATAAAAGGTCTTTATGAACTTTAATCTTAATATTGTACAACGTTTTAATAATTTTGTGGACTATTGCACGGAGGTTATTCATGACAATCTTGGTCCTTTTCTGTCTATCTCTAAAAATGCGAAGCGCACAGAAATGGTATCTAAAAAGGCTCTTTCTGATGAACTAGCCCCGGAAGGTCGCAAACAAGAGAAAGTCTTTACAAAGCAGATGCTTCCTGCTCTTCAAGAGGCGCTTGATAAGGTAGTAGTCCATAATGAGAGTGAAGTGTCTCCGCAGCAAGAGACAGAAGAAGAGCTCGAAGCGCGTGCTATGCAGCTGTATAAAACGGCTATGGATAACGTAAAAGGTCACTATACACGTCTAGAATATAGAGTGACGATGCTTACAACAATTTTCTACGCAAGAAGGCGTCTCTCTCCTCAGGACTTTATTGCATTTATGAACAAGAACTGCTCTAAACTGCTCCAGCCGCCTCGTGTTGAGAGAGATGATGAAATAGTTGATCAATTGCCTGTGCAGGAGATTGAAGAACCACGTGATGAGCCTATTGAGCAACCAATAATTCCTGGATGTGGTGGTGATGTACAGAGTGATGAAGTGGTTGAAGAGCCTATTGAGCAACCAATGATGCCAGGCTGCGGTGGTGCTGTACAGAATCTTGCAAGAACGCTCCCAGCTTGGGTACTTCGTGGATACGACGATGTATTCAGCGGCAAACAGAATGCTGCGAAGCTCGCAGAGCCTATGAACCTCTTTATTACTCGAGAGACTGTGCTTAACAAAGACGAAACCTATGGGATTCTTTTTGGATTACTCAACCAGCTCGTCGCAGATCATGCAAGAGAGCAGAGAAATGGCCATGTCAGCAAGCGTCCAATCTCAGGACTTTCGTTTGATGAAAGTAAGCAGCGGATTTCAGGATTTTCGCTTGAAGAGCAAGCAAAGCTCTTTTTTGCTTCACACAACCTCGAGTTTAGAAAGAGATCACGCCAGCTAAACCCTCTGATTAAGGTAGCTGACCTCGTATCGCTAAGTGATGCTCTTGAGTACAACTTCAGGCACAACTACCGCTTTAACGCTACAGCTCAAGAAAAAAATGAGTTGAGAGTAGTGTTAAGTGACACGCAGCGTCAGGCTCTTGGCGTCTACGCGCCGAGGAAGTAACTAGTTGACACTCAAGTCATCTGGAATCATGGATAGGGTGGCATATTTGCCACCCATATCTCTAAGTAGGGTGTTCCAGAGCTTTTCGTGAGGGGTGTTGAATATATACTCCTCATTGGCTGGGTGGATAAACCAGCTGCCATCCAAAAATTCTCGTTCCAATTGTCCTCCGGTCCAGCCGGCATAGCCAAAACAGAGCTGAATAGGCGGCCCCGTTTCATCTGAGAGCATCTCTTGGAGGAATTGCAGGTCTCCTCCAAGGTAAACCCCATCACAAATTTCAAGTATCTGCTCCGCACGCTCTTTTTGCGTATGGAGGAGCATCATCTGGTTTGTCTGTACGGGACCGCTTGCTCGCATCGTCACATTTGGGTTCACAATATTGCCGAGACTTACCATCTCATCGGGGAGTTCAAAGTCGAGCGGTTTATTGATGACAATGCCAAAAGAGCCATTCATGTTGTGCTCGCAGATTAGAATGACAGCTCTAAAAAAAAGTCCTGCATCCAGTTCTGGGCTGGCGATGAGAAAAATCCCTTTTCCTATCTGTGGTGGTGGTACGTTCTCAGCTGTCACAATGACCTCTTTTGTGTTGGCTTATCAATAGCAGGTTGGTGATTTTAATTTAACGACAAAACGACCAAAACGACAAACGACACAAAGGACGAAAACGACGAAAACGACTACAACGACATAAAAGGACCAAAACGACGTCGTTTTTGTCGTTAGTGTCGTTTAAGTCCTTTTCGTCGTTTTCGTCCTTTGTGTCGTTTGTCGTTAAGGTCGTTTCCCCTTGACCAAAATTCTCTTGTTACCTATAATTTTATTAAATTGAAGGTTATTATGCTTTTCAGCACTTGCGCAACAGCCCTTCCTTTCCAAATCGCTATCGTTAGCATCCGCATTAGTATTGCGCCCCAAGGCGCAATCTAGTAAGTCCTCCCTACACTCTCTGTACGACCTCAAGAAAATAACAACAATCTGCTAACGTTTGGTGCAGTTTATGAAAAAAGTACTTTTTGTTCTGACGATGGGATTTGCCCTCTTTTCCATGCATTTTGGATCGGGAAACCTTGTCTATCCTCTCGCGCTTGGCTCTACATTTGGAGCAGCCTCTTTGCCCGCATTATTGGGCTTTTTAGTAACGGCCGTCGGCTTTCCCGCGGTTGGCTTTTTATCGATGGTGCTCTTTAAGGGCGAACCAAAGGTCTTTTTTGGACGATTTGGCCCGCTCGTCGCAACTGCTGCCATCGGCGTGATTGTGGGCGTTATGGGGCCTTTTGGCTGCCTTGCGCGCTGTATCGCACTTACCCACACAATCACGACACATGTCTATGCAGACCTCTCCCTTGAGCTTTTCTCCCTGCTTTCGTGCCTGCTCATCTTTTGTCTCTGCCTCAAAAAAAGCCGCATCGTTTCCATCCTCGGCAAAGTGCTGACGCCCATACTCCTGCTTACCCTCGCCGCAGTGATGGTAGGAGGGCTCTTTTCAGACAAAGACTTATATTTTAATTTTGAAAATAGCCTCTCAAACAGCTGTCAAGGATTATTTTTAGGCTATCAGACAATGGACCTTTTAGCGGCGCTCTTTTTCTGCCACCTTCTCTTCAAGCCCATCCAGGCCTATGCTGAAGCGCATAAGCTGTCGCCATTTCGTCTGGCATTTCAGACCTCCTGTGTCGCATCGCTACTCCTCATCCTTACCTATGCCGGGTTTGGGCTTCTCTCTGCTACCCATGCAGAGCTCCTCCAAAACGTACCGCCGGAATTTCTGCTTATCAGGCTTTCAGAGTATGTACTTGGTGCAAATGGGGCGATCCTCACCGTGGGTCTTGTGGTGTTTACCTGCCTGACGACTGCTATGGCGCTTGCTGCCATCTTTGCAGACTTTTTGACGATCGAGCTTCGGCTTGCATATGGCTATAGCCTCG
>JAFEGS010000139.1 GCA_018239705.1 Verrucomicrobiota bacterium
GCATGATCCTCACGTGAAAGTCGCTGCATTCCTCCTTTGTGAAGGCCTTTTCAAGCGAGAGCATAGGCTGAGCGTGCACAACATCGGCAAAGCCGGTAAGAGGCTTCTCCCCTACTCTTTGGGTTGGTGAGGTATCAGAGATCCATTCTGGATGCTCCTCTTCGATCTTTTCCAATTTTTTGACAAGCTTGTCATAGTCGTCGTCAGATATCTCCGGGCGACTTTCCTGGAAATAGAGCCTATTGTGATGCCATACTTCATCACAGAGTGCCTCATACTGTTCATGAGAGATAGTAGTCATATATTTTGGTACCTGTTTAGTTTTTGCACCATGCGTTCCACAACATCAGCGCCATAGTGTGATTCCAGCATTTTCCTATTTCCAGGATCTGAAATATCAGAGACTATCCTCAAGAGTGTGTCGGTATGTACTTTGCGGCTGTTATTCACAAAGGCGGCCCAAGAGTGGCCACTTCCACTCTTCAGCGTATCCCTGACAATCTGTACAGCTCCCGATAAATAGGGGGGGCGCTGTTTTGTTAACCCGTCGAGAATATATGCGGTGACTATCGAATGATGGCGACACACACCCCGCCCTTTAGAAATAAAGCGATCTATTGGAATGCAAGGCACCTTCGTCCCCGAATCCTCGATTTGATGAATCGTGGTATCCGATTTCAATTCGTTAACATAATTTTTTAATTGCAATACTAGATCGCCGCTTTTGTCCCAAAAAATAGTATTGTACACATAGTCAGCCACTATTTTTATAGTCTCTAACGTGCCCCGCTTTTTTGTATCTTCCGAAAGAATTTTTAGTATCTTTGTAAAATGTTCATTCAATAAAGGAGAATTTTCTGGATCTAGAAGAATGACCTCTCTCTCTGATGCCGCCCCACAAGAGGCTGTAGGATGGGTAAAAAAAGAGCTACATTTGCTCGTAATCGGCGTATACCCAATCCTATTCACATAAAGCGTCTTCGTCGTTGGATTATAATTAGGAAAACGCGAAATTTTTTTCTTCATCTGTAGTGAGCGCTCATACTCAACTGATTGAACGTGCATATACACGCCTTTCTCCTCTGATGAATATCCTGAAGAGGAAAATTGAGGCGAAAATTGCTTCAGCGAACAAGTAGCCGCCTTACGAATATGTTCAGGTAGGCTTTCATCTGTACACGATCTGTTCATCAAGGCGTGAGCCTCGTCTATAGTCAATACTTTCGTACAGTTTGTTAGTACCAGGTCAGCCAGATGATACGCTGCATATCCTTGCATTTCTAAAGGAATTTCTTTGTCTTTGCTTTTCGCAAGAAGGGCTTGAGCAAGCAGGTCATAATCCCCGCAAGGAATCACCCCTTTAGCCTGCATGAAAAGCATTTGACAGTCAGCAAGTGAGCACAAAGCGCTATGAGCGATCATTTTAATTCTTTGGAACACTTCGAACGCTTTAGGGTACGTTGCATTTTTGTCGTTACCAGCGCGATCCTGGCAAATGAAGAGGGCCCTGATATATTCTGCTTCTAAGCGCTTCTCTTCATTAAAATTTTTATTATCGATAATCAACTGCAAGAACTGCACGGTTTGTCTATCTGTTATAGAGGTCTTTGGATTGGCAAGGAGTAGCTTCGAAGCGAGAAGAGAGGCTTCCATAACTTCCCAGCGGTCACTTGACGTGCCAATAAGACGAAGGAGCTTTTCTATAACCAGATCAACTGCTAAAAAGCTGCATTTCCCTTTAAGGCATAGCCTTGCAATAGCCTGATCGGCCTTCAGGCGAAGCGCATCGGGAAGCTTAGTATTTTTGCTGACCTTCAAATAGCCATTAACTGCATCTTCATAATCTGGGTAGAGTCCATACAGCAGCATCTTCTCGACCTGCAAAAAATCGAGCCAACCCTCTACTACCTGTTTGAAGTTTTTCTCAAGAGACCCAATCGATAGAATAGAGATAAGCTGTTCTACTGCTCGATTGATGTCCTCATTACGTATAGCTGAAGCAAGCAGCGTATGCACATCGCACTCTTGCGTGATACGCATTGATGCAACGCCATTTACGAGATCATAGCCTTCAGTGGGATTCATGTTTGTACCTTGTGATAAGATCACATTGTACGTACTTCTAGCTTTTGAAGCAACCTACATTATAATATGAGCCTGTTTTTGATCGCGCGAGCCTAGGCGATTTCGGAACCCCGCGAAAAAAGCGCAGCAGGAGCTGCGCACTCCAAACGCTTCGCGCGCGTCAATTACTGAAAATAGCTAAGAGGTTGGGTAAGACGTTTAGTAGTATACACGATAAATGGCTGTGGCGAGCGGCGCGAGGCTAAGCTGCAGGGCGCCGTTATACTGCACTTTCACCTCTCCTTTCACCTTGCCAGACCCTCCATAGCGCTCGTCATCACTGTTAAAGATCTCTTCCACTCGGGTGATGCCCTGCGTAGGAAGATAGTACTCATGATGATACTGGGGCGTAAAGTTGTGGATGCACAAGAGTACACCCTCATGTGATTTTCTCAAGTAGCTAATGACACTATTTTTCTCATCCCGAAAATCGACCCACTCAAAGCCGTGGTAAGAATAGTCATCTGCCCACAAGGCCTTTTCCTTTACATAGCAGTGGTTAAGCTCTTTCACACAACGCTGCAGGCCTTGATGGAGCGGAAAATCGAGAAGGAACCATTCCATCTCTCGATTGCACGACCATTCATTCCACTGCCCAATTTCGCCGCCCATAAAGAGTAGTTTTTTGCCGGGCTGGCAGATCATGTAGCTATACAGAAGGCGTAAATTTGCAAATTGCTGCCACATATCGCCCGGCATCTTGCTCAAGAGGCTCTTTTTGCCATGAACTACTTCGTCGTGCGAGAGCACCAGCACAAACTTCTCAGAGAAGGCGTAGAGAAGCCCAAAGGTAAGCTCCTGCTGGTGGTAGCAGCGGAAAATAGGCGCCTTTTCGATGTAGCGCAGCGTATCATTCATCCAGCCCATGTTCCACTTGAAATCAAAGCCAAGGCCGTGATGCTCAAGCGGGTGAGAGACCCCTCCAAATGATGTAGACTCCTCTGCAATCGTCAACACGCCGGGATATTGCTGATGGATAATCGAATTGGAATGCCTCAAAAATTCAATCGCTTCAATGTTTTCCTTACCGCCATAGCGGTTAGGTATCCATTCTCCCCCATCTCTGCCATAGTCAAGATAGAGCATAGAGGCCACAGCATCGACTCGGAGGCCATCTATGTGGTAGATATCGAGAAAGAAGAGAGCGCTCGCAATCAAAAAGTTCGTAACCTCCACCCTTCCAAAGTTAAAAATTGCAGTGTTCCAGTGTGGGTGGAAGCCCTGTCTGGGATCTTCATGTTCGTACAGGCTCGTACCATCAAAGCGCGCAAGCGAAAAATCATCTGTTGGAAAATGGCCCGGCACCCAGTCGACAATCACACCTATCCCGTTTTGGTGGAGGTGGTCGACAAAATACTGAAAGTCAGAAGGACTTCCAAAGCGGCTCGTCACAGCAAAAAAGCCGGTCACCTGATAGCCCCACGACTCATCCAGAGGATGCTCTGTAATAGGCATAAGCTCTACATGGGTAAAACCCATCTCCAAACAGTACTTTGTAAGATCATGAGCCAGCTGTCGATAGTTGAGAAAGTGGCCGTGTTCTCGCTTCCAAGAGCCCAGGTGCACCTCATAGATGGCCATCGGCCTTGAAAGCCCTTGCGTTTTTCGCCTTTCCATCCAGTCGCTATCATTCCACACATGGCTGTCGATAGTGGCAACAACAGATGCCGTACGAGGCCGTAGCTCACTTGCCAAGGCATATGGGTCGGCCTTGAGAAGGATCTGGCCGCTTTGTGTTCGAATTTCAAATTTATATTTTTCACCCACGGTCAATCCGGGGACAAAGAGCTCCCAAACGCCGCAGCCTCCAAGGCTTCTCATTGGGTTTTGGCTACCATTCCAGAAGTTGAAATCGCCAACGAGCGACACTGCCCTGGCCGACGGTGCCCAGACGGTAAATTTCACGCCGGACACACCCTGATGGTGAGTAAGCCTTGCACCCATCTGCCTATGCAGGTTGTAGTGCACTCCTCGACCGAAGAGATGCTGGTCTATCTCACCAAATGTTGGCCAAAATATGTACGGGTCGTGTGCGAGAAGGCCATTTTGGTGAAACACGCGATATTCACTGGAGGTGAGGTCTTTTGGAACGAGGTATTCAAAAAAGCCGGCCATTTCTGCCTTTGAGGCCTCTA
>JAFEGS010000013.1 GCA_018239705.1 Verrucomicrobiota bacterium
AAAGATGCGATTTTAGTCAACTCACCGGGAGCCGGTGCTGAAAGTTTAGCTTTTGCTAAAGGTATTGGCGTGACTGCTGCGGCAGTATTGTTCATGGTGCTTTACACGAAGGCAGCCAATCTATTTAACCGAGAAGGGCTCTTTTATGTAACGTCACTACCCTTTTTGATCTTCTTTGGCCTCTATCCCTACTGTATCTATCCATTTGTGAACTCACTACACATGAGTCTGGATACGATTCACAGCTACCAACAGGCATTTCCTACCATCAAGTGGATCGTTCCTCTCATTGGAAACTGGACCTACACCCTGTTTTATATTCTTTCTGAGCTTTGGGGAAGTGCTATCCTCTCCCTCCTCTTCTGGCAGTTTGCTAATGCAATTACTCCAGTTAAAGAGGCTCGTCGCTTCTACGGGATGTTTGGTTTCGTTGGTAATTTTGGTCTGCTCCTCTCTGGTCCTATGATCATTTACGTCTCCCACTATATCCATAACTTGGGACTAGGACGTACTGAGTCAACAGGGATGATGCTGCAGTACCTGATGGCATTTGTGATCTTGTCCGGTATCGTTTTGATCGGTACCTTCTACTGGATGAATAGAGCTGTTCTCACGGATAAGCGCTACTATGATCCAGAAGCAATGGGCGAGACAAAAAAGAAAAAAGCAAAACTCTCTATGGTAGAGAGCTTCAAATACATCCTTCAATCGCCCTACTTGGGACTGATCGCGATGCTGGTACTTGCGTATGGCACTGCTATCAACCTATTCGAATGCGTATGGAAAGGTCAAATTAAAATTGCTTACCCAACAGAAGTTGAGTACAACTTCGTGATGGGAGGACTCTCCACTGTTACAGGCGGTGTTGCTGTTCTACTCATGCTTGTTGGAAGCAACCTCCTTCGCAGATTTAGCTGGAAGGCGTGTGCATTGATTACTCCTGTTGTCCTGATTACAGGAAGCTTAGTCTTTTTCGGCGTTATCCACTACAACAATGGTCTGATGCCAGCCGGTATGCAAATTACCGAAGCACTCAAACAAGGGATTGTCAACAAAGAGCTCATTGTTTTCGCAGTGATTCTTGGGGTCTTTATCAATGCCTTTGCTAAGGCTGTGAAGTACTCACTCTTCGACCCGACAAAAGAGATGGCCTACATTCCTTTGGATTCAGAGCTTAAAGTGAAAGGTAAGGCTGCTGTCGATGTTATCGGCGGTCGAGGCGGTAAGTCACTCGGTGCCTACATCCAGATGGGTCTCTTGACAATTTCTTCTGGCAGTGCTCTATACCAGCTTGTGCCGGTTATTGCTCCAATTGCCCTAGGGATTGTACTTTTGTGGATCTTGTCGGTATTTGGCTTGAGCAAGCGCTTTGTTGCACTTACTTCAGCAAAGACTGCCACAACTCCTCCTGCTGAGGGAGCTGCAAAACCAGCCAGCGCATAAAACGTTTGGTTAAAGCATAATCAAGAATGAAACACAGAGTCTTTGACTCTGTGTTTCATTTTTTTGTTTTTTAGAATAGAGCGATCTGCTAGGCTCTCAATTCGTTATACACAACAAGTTACATTTACAATTTTTTCTTCACAACCGGTGGAGCTTTATGGAAAAGCAAAAACGTTGGCAGCTGTTCGTAATTATCGCAGTTTGCATTCTGACCCTCTATAACATCCTGCCCACAATCATTTTTTACTCGAAACCTCTCGGTCAGCCCGTTGATCAGACGTATGCAATCAAGGTGGCAAACGATATCACCGCACGAGTAAACAGCTTAGAGAAGTCTTCAGTAGACTGGATTCATTCCTTTTGCAAACTTCTTCACGTAAGCCCCACTTCCGTGGAGCTCAAAAGCGACGATCCAAGTATCATTACCGTCCAGTTTGCAAGTGAGAAGGATGCGACGCTCTTTTCCAGGCTTTTGCCGCAGGCAGGAAATCTTATTCCCTTTGTTCCAGCACAGCTCAGCTTACTAGACCAGTCCTTGGAAAATAACAGAGCGGTCTGCTTGCGACATGTACCGGTACACCTGGATGCAGGTAATGAAAAGCTCTTTCGCTTCGCTACAAAAGAAGAGTCGGGCAATCTTTCCGATTTTTATTTTGAACTGGTGGGCGATCGATTTTCGCTGGTTGCAGCTACATTAGGAGGAACCTCTCCTCAGGCTGCAGAGGCAGCAGCAGCAATTCAGGGAGAAGGTGATGAGGCACTTCTTGTTCTTGCTAAGAAAATCTTGCGAGTCACACAAAACTTTGGTGACTCCTCTGCAATTGCTACACGCTTTTTTACTTCGTTTGTCCAGACAGAGCGACCTGACAGTAGCGACGCTATAGCGCGTCTGGCTACAAAGATGGAAGACGTAAAGAAAAAACTTGAAAGAAAACGTCTCGCTATTGCTGAAGAGAAAAAAGTAAGAGAAGAGCAAAACCAGCTGATTGATGCAAGTAAGCTTGAACTCTATGATACGCTGCAAGACCAGATTGTCACACTTGACGCTGCGGCAACTATTCTTGAAGCTAAAAAAGAGCTTTTCCAAAAGCCGGTAAAGCCATTTACCAAAAAACTCATCCAAGAGTGGCTGACAAAGGAGAGACAAAAAAATCCTAGTGCGTCCAGCATTTACACGCTCGTTTTGGGCCAGCGAAACCCCTTTATACGAGAGCTTGTCCTTGACTGTGGAGGAGATACCATTTTCATGCGCCTCCATCCAGATGTCTTGGCCATCATGCAGACAGCTGTGACTACTGAAAAGCAAAAGTTTGAACGCGATGAAATAAACCAGTTAGTCATCAATGAAGTGGCTCGTGTATCGCAATCAACGGATGAGAGTATCACACAGGGACAGACCGATTTCACTATCCAGCTCTCCCGCATGCAAGACATGCAGAGCCTTCTGGCCATGAATCTTCGAGAAGTTGGTAATATGATCGCTGAAAAGACGATGCTCGAGATAAAAAATGAATGGCATCCCTCTCATATTGACCTCGTACGTGAGAAACTGCCAATTTTTGATCTGCAGGAATATAGTGCAGCATCGAGCGATCAGAAGAGATTGTGTCTGGTCGTGATTGCTCCAACTGCAGCTCAGAGTGAGTTGCCAGGGCTTCGATCAGGGTCTGTCTATGTGCTCATGCGTGGAGTACAGAACATCATCGACCAGTACCATCGATTCCCCGAGAGCAGCGAAGCGATCCAGTTCGGAAATGAGATGAAGCTCCTTGTAAACGCACTCCAGAAACGAGGGTTTATTGGCTATTCAGGTTCAAACTATGGTTTAGACACAGAATTTGCAAAAGATTTTATCTTTGAGCTTGATGACTACTACTCAACACTCCTGAAGGCAACGAGGGAGAACTTTTTTGTAGCGGGAAGTAAAGACTATGCTACCTTGGAGTTTTCAAATGTCGAGCAGAGGATTTTGACCCAAAACAGAATCGACGACGCGATTCAAGAAGATCTTTTGCGCTGGAAAGAGGCCTATCAGGCAGCACAGGTAAGCCTTGAGCCAATCGATCGCTTTACTGTACCGCAGCCTACTCAAAATGCCTATATTGCAAACCTTGAAAGAGGGGCTCGCGCCTACCTGCGCGGTGATGACAGCAAAATCATTCGTTGGGGTCTCGATCTTTCAGGTGGAAAGAGCGTAAAGATTTCTCTTTATGACCACTCCAACAGGCTGATTACAGATACGCAAGATCTCCATCAGGCAGTCAATGAGCTCTATACACGCATTAACAAGCTTGGTGTGTCAGAGAGAACGATCAGAATTGAAGATGCTTCAATATTGATTGACTTCCCCGGTGCTCAAGGACTCTCTGCAAGCGAGCTTGTAAAGGCAGCTGCAATGTATTTCCACATTGTTAACGAGCAGTTCAGCAGAAGTAACACAAGCCTGGCAGGTGATGTACAGGCATTTTTGCAGGATGTGTGGAATGAGGCTGTAGTTACCAATAAAAAAGAGATACAGGATATCAATCTGATTGCATGGAATAAGCTGCAGGCAGCTGCAAATCGATCAGGAGGTGCCTCTCTCGGCATAAAAAGCAGTGCTCAAACACTCTATCAGGCAGGTCTAAGGCTCGTCGATCCGCGAGATAACGAGGTTACAGTTGCTTTTGATGACTCCCTGTCCACAATTGCGAAATTTGGCGGCAGTGACATCGCCCATTGGGATTTCCAGTCGAACCCTCTTGTCATCGTGTTTGCCAATTACGCGCTGGAAGGCTCCTCTCTTGAGAATGTCCAGACTGGGTACGACCCTGCAAAGGGCAATACACTCCATTTTGAAGTGAAGTCTTCCTACCCAGCAGCTAGTCTCCATGTCGGATCTAATCCACGAGATGATTTTTATAGCTGGACATCGCAGTTCAGTGAAGAGAGCATTGTGGGCACACCAAAAGAAGAGATGACAAAGGGACGCGGCTGGAGGATGGCCGTTATTTTAAATGATGATATTATCTCGGCACCGTCACTGAATGCGTCCTTGCGAGATCAAGCCATGATTACCGGTAACTTCACGCAGCGCGAAGTCAGTAAGCTTGCGACCGATCTTAAAGCTGGGTCGCTCTCATTCACTCCAAGGATTCTCTCAGAACAGAATGTAAGCCCGGAACTTGGCCTGCAGGAGCGAACAAGTGGCGTACTCGCTGCAATTATTGCCGTCTTGCTTGTCGTAGGAGCCATGATTGGCTACTACCGCTTTGCGGGTGTTGTAGCAAGCGTGGCAGTGCTTTTCAATATACTTGTGATTTGGGCAGTTATGCAAAATATCGGGATGACGCTGACTCTTCCAGGCATCGCCGGTGTGATCCTTACAGTTGCTATGGCTGTCGATGCAAACGTACTTGTATTTGAACGAGTCAGAGAGGAATTTGCGCTGTCGGGCCGCATTGCCTCTGCTATCCAGATTGGGTATCGAAAGGCCTTTTCAGCTATCTTTGATTCCAACATAACCACTATTATTGTGGCGTTAATCCTTCTGCAGTTTGACTCAGGCCCTATTAAAGGGTTTGCCGTGACGCTGCTCATCGGTATTATCGCTTCGATGTTTACATCGCTCTTCATGACTCGCTACTACTTTGCCGGCTGGGTGTTAAAGGCTCAAAACAAAGAGCTGAAGATGTCGCGCTGGATTGTAAATCCAAGTTTTAATTTCCTGAAGTGGACAAAAACTGCCTTTGTGGTCTCTGCAGTATTACTCGCTGTAGGGCTGGTAGCTATTGCGTCACAAGGAAAGTCTCTACTCGGTATGGACTTTACAGGCGGCTACTCGCTTATTGTTGATCTTAAAGAGTCCGGCCTTAAGGATTATCGCCAGGTTGCTACGGATGCTCTTGTGAAAGCGGGGGTATTGTCAAATGAGGTGCAGATTAGAGAGCTTGGACGGCCAAATCTCCTCCGTATCCAGCTTGCTGTAACGCTAGAAAATGAGGGACGCCCATTCTATAATCTACCACTAGAGATTACACCGTCTGGGGAGAAAGAAAAGAGCGTCGCGACCATGGACTTCAAGAGAAATCCACGAATAACATGGCTCGTAGACCAGCTTGCGCAGGGTGGTCTTGAGATAAAAGAGTCGGAGCTACCAGTTCTGGCATCTAATTGGACCTCGATGAGTGGACAGTTTTCTGAATCGATGAGAAATAACGCAGTGGCGGGTCTTCTACTTGCTCTGCTTGCAATTCTTGTCTACATTACCTTCAGGTTCGAATGGAAGTTCTCTGTCAGTGCTGTACTGGCACTTGTTCATGACCTTGTGCTCACAGTGAGTGTCATTGCCATCATGCACAAATTTGGAGCACCTGTTCAACTCGATCTTGAGGTGATAGGCGCGCTAATGACTATTATTGGATACTCTCTGAACGATACCATTATCGTGTTTGACCGAATTCGTGAGGATATGCGGTTAATGAAGAAGAAAAGTTTTGCTGAGATCGTAAACCATGCACTTAATGTCACATTAAGTAGGACGTTGATGACGTCAGGCACTACTTTACTTGCGCTGATTGCGCTTGTTGCCTTTGGTGGTCACTCAATCTTTGGCTTTTCGTTTGTAATGACAGTTGGGGTCTTCTTAGGAACGTTCTCTTCTCTATTCATTGCAACGCCGATCCTTGTCTATCTGGAAACAGGGTCCTACCAAAATACGAAGCTAGCTTCTGGTCGGATCTAAATGCATAAAGATAACGAGATGCGAGAAAGCGGAATGGAGCCACTGGTCGAGACGGTAGCTCCCATCCCGCAAGAAGAGGCTCCAATGCTCTGGATCTACCCCAAGGAAGATCCAGAGTTAAAGGATAAGATCATTCAGGAGTTTCACCTCCATCCCGTCCTGGCGCAGCTCTTGGTTTCAAGAGGGATCACTACCCTCGAAGATATCCATTACTATCTCTATGCAAAGCTTCCCGACCTGCACGACCCCTTTCTTTTTGCAGAGATGCCGCAGGCAGTCAAGAGAATTGCCGAAGCAATCCTTTCAGAAGAGAATATATTAATTTATGGTGACAATGACGTCGATGGGATGACAGGCACGGCACTACTCGCCGAGTTCTTTAACTTTATTGGCGCAAAAGTATTCCATTACGTCTCTAATAGAACGACACTGCTGCGTCAAAGCATGATCTTGGATGCACTGGAATATGCGCTAAAGACCCACTGTACGCTTCTCATTACTGTAGACTGTGGTATTACTGCTGCTGAGCAGATTGAGCAGGTGGTGCGTCATAAAGTCGATGTGATTATCACAGACCATCACGAGCCAACTGATAAAATTCCACTTTGTGTTGCAACGCTCAACCCAAAATTGGTCAACACTGCCTATCCTAATCGTGAATTAACCGGTGTTGGTGTGGCCTTCAAGTTGGCATGTGCACTGACAGAGTACCTTGTTGACGAAGGGGTGATACCTGCAAAGAAGGTCGATTTGAAGCGATATCTCGATCTTGTGGCGATTGGGACTGTGTCTGACATGGGGCTTTTGCGGGGTGAAAATAGGGTGCTCGTGAGCTATGGGCTAGAGCAGCTCAGAAAAACAAAGCGAATAGGTATTGCTAAGCTTTTAGCAATATGCGAGATCGATCTTTCAGATATTACTACCTCTGTTATTGCCTCTAAAATTGCGCCGCGATTAAACAGCCTGGGCCGGATTGCTGAGCCTGAACATGGCGTAAAGCTATTACTTGCAAGGCAGGCATTAGCAGCGGAAAAGCTTGCCATCGAGCTCAACCTCTACAATATCGAGCGGCAGAAGATTGAACGGATGATGGCAAAAGACATTGAAAGGATCATAGAGACGAGCCCTTCTGTTACAGAAAACAAGGCGATTGTCCTGACCTCTCGAAAATGGCATCCGGGGATAATTGCCATATTGGCGATGCGCATTTCGAAGCAGTATAACCGCCCTGCGGTGATGATTGCCCTCGACGGCCAAGTGGGTAAAGGCTCAATTCGATCAATTCCGGAGTTTCCGGTTCTACCTGTACTCAAGGAGCTCTCTGAGCTACTGCTCAATTTTGGCGGTCACGATACCGCAGCAGGGCTTACTATTCGTGAGCAGTGCATAGACGAATTTACAAAGCGCTTCATTGCAATTGCGAACGACCGACTGCAAGATCTTCATGTTACACCGAAGCTCCATCTGGATGCTTTAGTCCACTTTGATGACCTTACCTTTGATCTGATGGAGTCTATTAAGCTCTTAGAGCCGCATGGACATGGCAACCCCTCTCCACTGCTCTATGCAGATGCAGTGCAGGTGGCCGAACCAAAAGTGATAGGCAAGCATCACCTCCGACTTACTCTTGAAGGGGAAGGGCGAAGGTTAGAGTGTATTGCTATAGGCCTTGCACCTCGCATTCACGAACTGCAGGCAAAGCCACTGTCTCTTCGCATCGCGTTTACGCCGCAAGTCAGCGGATCGAGTATCCAGCTTGTGATCCGCGACTTTCAGGTCAGACCTTCCGCATAATTCACCACAGAGCTCACAGAGTGCACAGAGAGAAATATCGCTCTCTCTGTGTCCTCTGTGAGCTCTGTGGTAATAATGTCGTTTTCGTTATCCAGCTTGAAGGACAACTGGCTTTTTGCTTACTTTTGAAGTAAGGTAGGTCTCTTGATATTCTTTGACGTCTTCGAGACGAACTACCCAAGCTGCGCCACGGCGATGTGCCTTCAGATAGCCTGCACGTGTAGCATAATAGATCTTTTGTGCTGGGACGTTGAGCATCTTTGAAACTTGATTGATTGAGTAATAGCCTTTTGTGTTGTCAAAAAGGAGCTCTCCCTGGAAGGTTGACTTTGTTCTTGAATACTTCTGCTTGCGATAGTCATTCAAGTCTTCCATATTGATCATCCATCGGCTTGTTTCTTTTGTAGCTCTCAGCTTGTTCAGCTTGATTGCCACGTAGATGGCTTGACGTGTAACATTGTTGAGCTTTGCAGCTTCTGTAATGGACACAATTTTTTTATCTGTAGGTTCTGTGGACACGATAACCTCGTTTCTGTTTTCTGGTTCTTGAGACATTTTTTTCCCCTTATTTTATTTTTATGTTTTCACCTTTGGGGCCCATATGGTTCGTTATGGGACCAAAGCGCAATGTTTTTAATCAAATATTATACATAAAATAGAATTTATTTCAAGCGTCCTTGTCAACTTTTTTGATTTTTTTTCATTTTTGTGAGGAGAAACGTGCACAAAATAGCGCTCATCCTGTATACCCCAACTGGTTAGAGGATGATAATAAAAATGACCTATATTAAAGCACTGCTATTTTTGATAATAGCCTTAAGTTCTTCTTTTCAGCTGGAGGCGAAGCCCTCAGAGCTTACCCAAGAAGATGTAACTGCAAAAATGCATGAAATCATGAGAGCGCATGTCACATATAAAAAAATGTCGCCGCTGCTTGCAAAACGCTCTTTGGACAATTTCATTACCCTTCTAGATCCATCAAAAACCTATTTTCTCAAAACAGAAATTGCAAAATGGCTAGAACCTGGAGAGAAACTGCTAGAGCAAATCACCTACGATTTTGAGAGAAGCCGATTTCCGGCCTTTGAGGAGATTTTTGCCCTTTTCAGAAAATGTATTTTAAGGCGCAATCGTTTTGAAGAACAGCTCAGCAAGCAGGCGTTGCCTCACCAGGTAAGTATACAAGAGCTGAAGAACATGCAGTGGGCAGATACGGAGCTTGCCCTCTACGACAAACTCACGAGAATGCGTGCAATCTATGTAGAGACTATTGCAAAGGCAGATGGTGAGCTGAAGGAGCTTGCCATACAAAGGCTTACAAAGCAGCGGCTGAAAAATGAGGAGCTGTTTTTGCAGGAAAACCGTGCGCAAAGCCAGCAGCTCTTCTGCACCGATCTTCTCAAAGCCTTTGCTTCATCGCTTGATAGCCATACGGTCTATTTTACTCCGGCAGAAGCGCAGCAATTTCTCATCTCTTTCCAGCAGCGCTTAGTCGGCATTGGAGTGCAGCTGAGAGATGATATGGATGGGTTTACAATCATCAAAATAATGGAGGGAGGCCCCTCTGTCAAAGAGCTTCGCGTCAAGGATAAAATTGTTGCCATTGATCGGGTGCCGATCATAGGTTTAGATGGTGGCGAGGTAGTGGAACGTATCCGTGGAGAGGAGGGGACACCGGTTATCCTTACTATTGTGCGTGAAATAAAAAATGGTGATGAAAAATACTTTGAAACAAAAGAGATACGTATTATCCGAAAAGAGGTTGTCATCAAAGAGTCGCGCATCACCACCTCTATAGAGTCGTTTGGGGACGGTGTCATCGCCAATGTTGGTCTTCATGCCTTTTATCAAGATGCCGATAGCTCTTCTTCGGTCGATTTATCCAATGTACTCGCAGAGATCGCAGCAAAACATAACGTGAAGGGCGTTGTTTTAGACTTGAGATCAAATTCGGGGGGCTTACTTACACAGGCTGTGGAGGTAGTAGGTCTTTTTATCAAAAAGGGAGTTGTGGCTACTATACAGGATGAAAATGGCGACCTGCAACACCTGCGGGATCTCGACTCTAAAAAGATCTGGGATGGTCCTCTGGTGGTACTTATAGACCGATTTAGTGCTTCAGCGTCAGAAATTGTAGCGCAGTCGCTCAAAGACTATGGACGAGCGCTTATTGTGGGAGATGATCACAGCTTTGGCAAGGGTACATTTCAGGTCTTTACACTCGCAGCAGATAGCACGACTGTCGATCCGCAAGGAGAGTACAAAGTGACGCGCGGCCGCTACTATACAGTGTCCGGAAAGACGCCTCAGCTTGTCGGTGTGCAGTCTGACATTGTGATTCCAGGTGCTTTGACCTTTGAGGAGGTAGGTGAGGCCTATACCAAATATCCTTTGGATAATGAGGCGATACCGGCCAGTTTTAATGATTCTCTTTCCGATGTCCCCTTTTATCTTCGCGATCGCATCCGGCGGATCTACCAGATTGACAGCCAGCTGCCCATACCGCTTTACCAGCCCTACATCGAACAGTTGAAGAAAAATTCACAGCAGCGAATCTCTGAGAGTAAGGGATACCAGGCCTTTCTCAGTGAGCTCAAAAACCCAGATCAACTTGCAGCAGGTGTGCACGCCTCCTATGATTTTCAAGGGGGCGAGGCGATGAACCTCATGAAAGACTTGATTTGGCTTATTGAGTATGCGAATGAAGGCGAAAAAAAAGCGGCTTGAATGTATACTGGTTAGCA
>JAFEGS010000140.1 GCA_018239705.1 Verrucomicrobiota bacterium
CCACTACTCCAGCTGTAAGCAGTTTTTCTACATCTGAGGGGCTACGATGAACTCCCTGCTGTGTCATAAAGATAGAGGTAACGCGTGGATAAATAGAAAGGAAAGAAGGCTGAAGAAGGAGCTTAACAACCTCATCAGAGACCTCTACACGCTCTCCTTTCCAGAGAAACACGTTTTGCTCAATCCAAGAGCGCATAGCCTCGGCTTGCTGAGACTTTCTCACCGTTTCAAGTTCTCCATAGAGCCGCATTGGATCTCTGTAGGCCTTTATTACCAGATCGATCATCTCTTGATTGTTTAGTTTCAATGCATCCAGGAGAGGTGAAGAGACTAGGTAACCAGAAGGGACAGAAGTATAATATTTACTATATTCGTCGAATGGGAGGTCGCTAGATCGGTAATAGCTCATCTCAGCTGTCGCTCCATGTGCTACGAGCAGTCTGGCCATTGCAGCATCGTTTTGTTTGATGGCGATCTCTAGCGGTGAAAATCCGCGTGTGGTTTCTACTCTTCCCGCTCGAACAACACGAATATCAGGGGACGAAGTGTGTACAGACTCTCCTTTGTCTATAAGGAATTGCACGACATCGAGCCTTCCCATTCGTACTGCTAGCACTACTGGTGGACAAGTATCTGGAAGGGGTTTGTCTTTTTGCGAAAGGCACACGGCTACCACTTCATCAAAATTGCTACCGAGATATCCGGCTACACGCCACTGCTTGTGCTCTACTGCAAGCTGGAACGCCCCGTCAGATGGCACCCCATGTTCGATAAGAGTCCGCACAATGTCTAGAGAGCCATGTGTGATGGCATCATTGAGATGCTGCCTCGTTGGTACTTCGCCTGTTTCGATGAGGTAGGCCACAAGATCTGCTCGGTTGTGCCTTACAAGAAGCGATATCGGACTTTCCTCTGTTCGCGTGTGGGTGATAAGTAGCCGCACAGTCTGAGGATCATTTGTCTTTAGAGCCTGTTCAAGTTCCTGTTTTGTTACAATCCATCCATGCTGCAGTAGGCTTTCGACCTCAGAAGGGGTACAATTGAGACCCTGCTTATTCAAGAACAGACTGGCAACTGCATCCGAAACTTCTACTTTTTCTCCTTTCCACAAAAGGACATTTTGCTCGATCCAGGAGTGCATTGCTGCAGGATTTTTAATGGATGTACGTTCTGCATAGAGCCTTGTTGGATCTGTGTAGGCCTTTAGTACAAGATCAATGATCTCTTGATTTCCCGTTTTTAAGGCATCCAGTAGTGGCGAAGAGGGCGCTTCTCGAGGCTGCTGCTTATTGGTATTGTAATGGTCTTTCTGGGCGCGTAAGTTCATGTAGCGCTGATAGCTTATCTCTGGAGTGGCTCTATTTTCGGCGCTGTAGGTGGTAAGGATTTTGACCATCTCAACGTCTTGCTGGCTGATCGCAATCTCTAGCGGGGTGTACCCTTGCTGCATGCCAACAGCATTTCCTGAGTACCAGACGGGGATATCGGGAGTGGGCTCGTTGACAGATTCTCCCTCATCTATAAGAAATTTCACTACATCATAGCGTCCGATTTTGACTGCATAGGCAATTGGTGGGTATCTATCTAGAAGAGGCTTATCCATTTGCGCGCGGCAGTGGGCGATCATTTCTTCAAACGTTTCAGGCGTTTTTTCCTTCACCTTTTTTTGTGTGTCTGCAGCAAGGGAGAAGAGGGTTGGGAGTGAACTTGACGGGGATTCATGTGAGGTTTCAACGAGCTCCTCTTCAGTGCAGTGGTCTTGTTTGGCAAGTTCTGCATTATTATCATTTTGAAATACTTTATCCTTAGATAGATTAACTAACATTATTTCCCCGTAGTGATAAAAAATTAAATGTACAAAAAATATACTGGAAAATAATTATTTTAGCAAGGTTTTTATTAACATTTGTAGCTAGCGGGAATTGCTGATGATATCAGTCTTTTAAAGTCCATAAAGGAAGGGTTTGGAGATGTCTAGAAAGATCATCGATGTACTCCTGGTTAAAGGAAAAGAGGTTTTTGTCCCCCGAAAGGTTTACTATTGTGCCAATGGGACGCTCATGTAAAAATACCTCGAGGTGTGTCGGCTCATTCTTCATTTTCTTCCTCATCGAGATGGTACTTGGGGCGGGGCTGAGATCCTTTTTGTTTCATTCCTCGCTGCAGCGCCTGAACAGTATGCACCAACACACGAGGCACAAGAAGGAGCTCTAAATCCAAAGCGCGTGCAAGTTCGATAAGACTAGATGTTTGCAAATTAACAAGCCCGCTTTCAATTTTAGAAATATGGCTTTGAGGTACACCGCTTCTTGTGCTCAGAGCACGTTGGCTCAAGCCTTTTTCTAGGCGAGCATTCTTAAGTATTGCCCCAATATGCTGTATAGAATATTTCATAATGATATATAATCCTACATCAATCTTGATAAATTATATGCTATCCTATATCATTTTGTATGTCAATACTGTGTACATGTAGAGGAGGGTAATTTGGGCCTACATCTATTTGAAGAGGCGTTTCCAGGGCTCAATGCCAATATTGCGCGCTGTGAAAAACTTGGATTTCCTTGGGCAAGCAGGCCATATGTGTTGGAAGTAGCAGGGGAGGTTGTTTCTCATGTCGGCTTGTTAGACTATCCCGTGCATGCTGGAGGGAAAAAGTACGCGATTGGAGCTCTTCACGCTATATGTACAAAAGCTTCTCACCGTGGCCATGGCTATGCATCAGAGCTCATACAAAAAGCGCTCACTTGGGCACAAGAGCACTACGAGTGCCTCCTGCTATTTACCGACATCCCGCAGTTTTATGAAAGGCTCTCATTTCGCCTTATCCAAGAACATCGTTTTTGTCTGCCTCTATCTCATCCAAAAGGATCCAAGGCCCTGTTGCCGATCTGTTCCCCTCAAGATGATAGGCTTTTTATCCGTACTTTTCGCGAAAGGGCTGTAGTATCAGACCATTTTTGGGTCCAAGACAATGGGCAAATCGCATCGTTCAACTCGCTTTTTGCAACCTATCCTACCTATTGGTCGCTCTACTACTGCTCGGCTTTCGATGGCCTTCTCTCTTTTGAAATAAAAGATAACACACTTCACCTCTATGACATTGTTGCAAAAACAATCCCTTCACTTGATACGATCCTCGACCATCTCCCAAGTCCAATAGAGGAGATCTACTTTTATTTTTCGCCGGACCTCCTTTGCGCATCATCTGTTTGTGACAGTACCACGACTGATTTCAATGGGTGTCTTATGGTTCATGGTACTTTCCCTGTAGACTACTCATTCATGATTCCACCATTAAGTAGGTGCTAGAACATAGTTCGCTTTGGTTGAAGTATATTAAGGACTCTAGTTTCAACGTCGACGCTTATTCAGTTTCTTGTTAGGCTTCACCTTAATCGTTACTGGAGGGGACGAAGCTTTCTGCTGATTAGCTATCGACACGATGTGATACTTATGAGTAGCCTTGTCTTTTGCATCAATGTAATCCTTAAATTTTAATTTTTTCTTAGCTGTTACAACGGCTACAAGATGCTTAAGGTCCTTTCGGTATATCTGATAGGCAACGGGGCGCGGCTCTAACTCTTGCGGGCTCCATGTGATCTCATTGACACGCTTAGAAGAGCGATGCTTTTTCTGCTTTCCTCGCACATGGCATGGAGGAGGTGGTGCTGGGAGTAGCTGGTAGCTTAGATAAAGGTTATTGCCCTCTTTTTCTACACTGAATTCAAACCCCGATGGGCTCTCTACCGAGATAGAATCAAATGTGCCAAAAAACCCGTTTGATGTCTGTACGATGAGGTACTGACCCATGTCAGGGTAGCTACCGGGGTTGAGTGTGACCTGTAGCGTTCCTCCCAAAGTAGCAGCGCCTGTGACCTTTAACAAGCCGGCACTTGTTGGATCGATGTCAATACTATAGACACTCGAGGGTAATGAAAAGAGATTGAAGGTAGAAATCGTGCTGGTAGAGCTACCTGGCGCGATCTGGCCGCTGTTGTAGATGGTGCCATTAATAGTTGCATTGCCTGACAGTAGGCCAGCAGGCTCGATCTGCATATTGCTGAAGAGCGTTCCATTCAGGTTCAATGTTCCTGACTGAATAGTGGTACTGCCTAGATAGGTGTTAGTGCCGATCAGATTGAGGGTTCCTATGCCTGTTTTAACGACTGCAGGCTGGATTGCTTCAGCCAGCAAGCCGGCTCCCTCAATCGGATTGGGTATGGTCAATGTATCATTAATCTGAAA
>JAFEGS010000141.1 GCA_018239705.1 Verrucomicrobiota bacterium
GAGACCCAGATGGGGGCAAACAGCGACGACTCTATTACCCTCTGGCTTAGGCCTGAGACCGCTCAAGGGATCTTTGTAAACTTTGTAAACGTCTGCCAGACAAGCCGCGTCAAAGTACCCTTCGGTATTGCCCAGATCGGTAAAAGCTTTAGAAACGAAGTGACCACCAAGGCCTTTATCTTCCGCACGAGAGAGTTTGAGCAGGCAGAGGTAGAGTTTTTCTGCGAGCCGGGAACCGACGAGATGTGGTGGGAACACTGGAAAAAAGAGCGCTATAACTGGTACCTCAAACTGGGTATTAAAAAAGAAAATATACGCCTTCGCGACCATGATAAGGATGAGCTTGCGCACTACGCTAAGGGCTGTGTGGACGTAGAGTACCGCTTTCCCTTTGGTACGGGCGATTGGCAAGAGCTGGAGGGCATCGCAAGCCGAAGCGACTATGACCTGCGCCAGCACCAAAAGGGCATGAAGACAGTCACGGCGTGGAATGAGGCGGGCAAAAGCACAGCCAAAATAGCCCTTGCACAAGAGGCTGAAGACTACCAAAATGGCCCGCTTTCCTACTACGATGAAGAAAAGAAGATACGCTACATTCCCTATGTGATCGAGCCGAGTGCCGGTATCGACCGCAGTACCCTTGCCTTCCTTGTAGATGCCTATGATGAAGAAGAGGTAAAGGGTGAAGTGCGAAGTGTGATGCGCTTTCATCCTAGCCTTGCGCCTATTAAGGCGGCCGTATTTCCTCTCGTCAAGAAGGATGGCATGCCGGAGGTGGCCTTCCCGATCCACAAAGAGCTGCAAAAGCACTTTACCTGCTTTTACGACGAAAAGAGCGCTGTTGGCCGCCGCTACCGAAGACAAGATGAGGCGGGAACGCCCTTCTGCATTACGGTAGATGGCCAGACGCTTGAAGATGGCACTGTGACGGTGCGCGAGCGAGACTCCATGCAGCAGACACGCGTGAACAAGAGCCAGCTTGTGAATTTCGTCAGGGATAAGCTCGACCCTTAGAGGTAAAAACTCAAATGCTCAATATGAATGTTGAATATTTAAAAATTCTCTAGTAGTGACTATTTTTACTTCATCAACTTGGCCGATTTTGAGAAATAGTTGTGCTAGTTGATTAAGTAAAGCACTTTGTTGCTTAAAAAATGTTTATGTTATAATGAGTGTTGGCACTATGCGTGTCATTGGAGGTGAGTATGTTAAAACATTGGATAGGATATATTATTCTTTTTTATGTAGCTTTCTTGCCTTTTGCAAAAATGGATCTGTATGCAAGCGACACCAAACCTAATACGATAATTCTTGTGGACCATCATGGAGAGGGCTGGCATCATGGGGACCATGGAGATGATTTTTGTGGTCATGATAGATAGGCAAAAAGGGCCGTGTTCTACGGCCCCTTGCACAGTTGTTTTTACATTGCTACTATGTGGGCAAATCGAATCGATCATGATTGGCTATTAGCTGATGAACTAGATCCAGGTGTGCCTTCCCGATAGGTTTTTTCCTCCCAATAGGCACGTTCAAGTTTTTCAAACTCTTTTTCCACTTCTTTTGCTTCAATCTTTAACTCGTTAAGAATTTCGATTTTTTGTCCTAAATTATCTTTTTCTGTTCCCGATATATTAAAATTGGCAAGTTTTGTTAGTTCATCTATCTTGTTCTGTATTTTCCCAACTCGCTCATAGCTTGGTTCATTCTTGAATTCATTAAATAATTCTCTCCTTAATGCGATGTTCTTTTGAGTTCCTTCGCGACTATCAGCTTTAGGAGACTGTATAGATAGATCTTTTATTGGTTCAAGTTCGACTGCTTCATCTACTGCCATGACTGTATTATCTGACATACCCTCAACTATCCTTGAGGTGGAATCCTCCGTAGCAAATGAATGAGGTTGACGTTCACCTTCCCAATGAGTCTTTTCCTCCCAATAGGCACTTTCAAGTTTTTCAAACTCTTTTTCTACTTCTTTTGCTTCAATCTTTAATTCTTTAAGAATTTCTATTTTTTGCCCTAAATTATCTTTTTTTATTCCAGATATATTAGAACCGGCAAGTTTTGTTAGTTCGTCTATCTTGCTCTGTATTTTTCCAACTCGCTCATAACTTGGTTCATTCTTGAATTCATTAAATAATTCTCGCCTTAATGCTATTTTATTTTGGGGCCCTTCGCGACTATCAGCAACAGTGGGATTTTCTGCTAAACGTTCACCTTTTGAAAGAGAAGCAGCTGGGGTCCTAAGGTTCTCTATGTCGTTGATACATTTACTTGCCTGCGTAATAAGAGTTCGCGCAGATGCCGTTGCGTGCTTAAAGCCACTTACAGTCGCTACGCCTGCAGAGTCTCCGAGCAGTGTACAAATGGCCGCTTTTTCTCCCAATCCAGCCTTATTACCAGTCGCCCAACCTGGAGTGATAATTTTATTTTCAAAAAATTCATTAGAAATGTTTTTTGTCGCTGGCATGCTTAAATTATGTAGGCTAATTTTTTGCAATGGCATTGAAGTGTCATCATTTCCAGAAGGTTGAATTGGTTGTGGTAGTACTTGTGACATTATCGCATCTCCTTCCTTAGTGCATTTTAACTCTTTGTACTCTCTCTTCAAGAGATTGAATGAGTTCAAGGTTTTTTGCTGTTTTTGCCTTTTCTAGCTCAAGAGCTCTATCGATTGCCATTCTAGCACGATCAAAATCCTTTTCTTCTTCAAAAGCATTGGCGGCCCAGATGTGAGGCCAGGAGTCTTCGGGGTCTAAAGCGCTTGCCGTACCATAGGCATTAATGGCCTCTTCATACTTTGCCTCATGAAAATATGAATGAGCAAGGCCAACCCAGTAAGCAAATTGTGTGGAATCAAAACAGCAGAGGGCAAAAAAGGCCTTTTCTGCTGATTCGTAGTCTTTTTTGTCAAAAAGATGTGTGGCACCTCGGAAAAGTGTATCCATACATTTGTCTGAAATTCTAAGTTGGCTTTTCCACGATATCTGCGAGAGAAAAGAGTCTCCAAGTTTTGAAAGTTTTTCGATGCTATCTACGGAGCTTAAACAGGTTTGTAATTCCTGCATCAGTTCATTTATGTCCATCGGTAGATCACTGCACTCATCAAGGGAAAGAATGCACGACTTCAAACCTTCATACATCTTTTTTTGTACTATCTCTACGTGATTCACTATCTGTTCTTGAATCTGTTTTTGCCGAAATTCTACTGAATAAAATTTATTTTGACTGCCTTCTTCTTTTGCTACTATCTCGGAGATTGCTTTGGCATTTTCATGAACCATTTCTTTGAGCTCATCGTCTTGAAGCATGAGGTCTCCTTTTCTAAAAAAATTTAAACATCCATGTTTTCAGCTTCTATTTTTAATATAGCATAAAAAATATTTTACCTCAATTTTAGGGATGAACTCATCTGATTTCTACATTGACTTAATTCGTTAAAACTTGCATTCTTTTAATATTGAATAACAAGCAAATAGCGGCCAGCTTAACCCAAAAGATGGCTCATGGATTAGGCTTCACTATGAAAATGGCAAAAGCGCTATCGTTGACCTCTCTTCAGATGTCGAGTTTAGACAAAAGCCCCCAGTCCCTGGCTACATGAGAAAATAGCATCTCCAAATCATCAGGCCAACGGCCTGAATTATAAAAGCACAGGGCATCGCCCTGGGCATGTTATAGAATGGTTTTTGCAGACTGAAAGTCTGCATTATAGCAGCTTCCATTATAACGCAGACTTTCAGTCTGCAAACCCTTCCCACATATCCACCTAGGGCAATGCCCTAGGCTTTTATAATTCAGGCCGTTGGCCTGATAAGATTCGTACATCGTTATGAAAAAGCGTGATGCACTTGAGTCACGTTTTTAGCAAAAATGATTCTGTCTCATCTTTGTGCTTTTTGAGGTAGCTCATGAAGGGTGTACCGCCTGTACCGACAGCTGTAGGATTGCCCGTGCTATCCTGGTGCTGCTTTTGGATATAGGCAGCTGCATAACCAAGGTGCGTCTGGCGGAAGCGGTTAATGAGTGTCACGCAACTGTTGTACAGCTCTCGACACTCCAGATGCTCCTGCACAAAGGGGCGCACCTTACTTGCATTTTCCACATACGAGACAAACTCGCGAGCTTTAGGAGGCATATAGTCTCGCATCTCACGCAGGTAGTGATAGAGCTCATCTTGCGTGTGGGTGATGCCAAGAAGGCCATCGAGCGTAGGAATAATGGTACTTTG
>JAFEGS010000142.1 GCA_018239705.1 Verrucomicrobiota bacterium
CTTTGGCGACAAGCTGCCGGTAAACGTTAAAATTCTCTTCGAGGGTGAAGAGGAATATGGCTTAGACAACATACTGCTGCTTTTGAGGCAAGAAGCAGAAGAGCTCAACGCCCACGCACTCATTGTCATGGATGGCACCAACACAGATGCCCATACAGGCACTCTTACAACTTCCACAAGAGGCCTTGTCAACCTTACGGTCAGCATAAAAGCACTCGAAAAACCTCAGCACAGCGGCAGCTACTGCGTTGCTCCCGATCCGGCAATGGCGCTAGCATATGTCATAAACTCCCTGAGATACCCAAGAGACATCCCTGGATTTATGGATGATTGCGAAAAGATGGATCCACAAGAGCGAATGCTGCTGCGAAACGCGTCGCAAACAGCGGAGGCCTTCATGAAGGAGGCAGGTGTATTGCAAGGCACGCTTCGAGGCGATGCTGACACTTCAATTTACGAGCGCATCGTCGAAGAGCCTTCGATCAGCATCCACAACATGAATTCAGGGCAGCCAAATGGCGGAAACACAATTCAGGACAGCGCAAGCTGCACAGTTGGGATCAGGCTTACTTCCGGACAAATCCCAAAGAAGGTGGAGGAGGCTGTCACAAAGTACATTAAAGAGTTGAAGGATATACCTTATGGTTTGAGTGTCGATGTGAAACCGGACGATGACGGCTGCTGGGGCTGGAAGGCCGACCTTACCAAACCTTACTCTCAAGAATATTTGAATGCCATGAAAGATGTTTTTGGTAAAATAGCTGCAAGGCCAACCGGAGGAACCATCCCGATGCTGCATGAATGTAGACAGCTTTTGCCCGATATGGAGATCATTATGCCCGGTGTGGAAGACCCGGAATGCTCTGCGCATAGCCATAACGAATCGCAACACAAAGGGCTGCTTTTGAACAGCATCAACAGCCTGATTGCCTTTATGAATAAGGTAGGTTCGAAATAAGAGCCTTTTTGGAGTGCGGTGGCAAGCCGCAGCACTCCAAAAAAATACTTCAAGTTGAGAGTGAAAGATCCTGCACACCTTGGGTTATATCCTGCACGTTGCCTTGCTCTATATCCTGCTCTACATCTTCCCTTAGCCTTTTCAAAACATACCTAAATTGGTCATTCAAGTTGACTATAGGGCTTTCTTCGATTTTTTTAATTTGCAGTACAAAGCGCTCTTTGTTAAGTGGTGAAGGCATTTCGTATTTACAGTTTCGATACGATACTACCAAAAGTTTCCACAAACCCAATAGTTTAGATCTCCACGTTTCGTAAGTCGCTTGAAATGCTTCATGTCCAGTTATTTTTTCAGATTTCCATATGTCCAGGAGGTTATAGAGGCCATTTTCTATTTCACCCATGTTAAATTGATGTTCCCAAAAGGAGGGAAAGGCAAAATGCTGTTCAAACACATATGGGAGATATGCCTCTTCAGTAGCAGAAAGGCAGTCTCCCTCGTGGAAGGAGAGGTAACGATCGAGTGCCAGGCGCTTTAAGAGGTACTTGTTGTTGTCGGACAGGCAGTTATAAGCCATACGTGGGGCTATGCTATCAATGATAGTTCTGGCCTCCTCTTGTTCATGCACATCTGTAGCCCAGAGTGCCTGCGCAGCCAGTTTGTACATGACACGGAAGTCTAAGGATGTCGCTACTTCGCTCTTTTCCGGAATAACGACGCTGCTGAGATCGCTATAGTGCTTTGGAAAGCCGTGTAGGCGTTGAATCTCTGAAACTTGGGGCTTTATCAGCTCAAGAAGGCTAGCTAGCCTACTTTTGGACTGCGTACTTGCACTTGTGCTTTCTACTTCGCACAGTAGCTGCTGGCACTGGGCGTAGAGGCCAAACGCGTAGGCGTATCGTTCACTCTTGATGTTGCTTATGAGGAGAGTAGCTCTGTTCATTAAAAAAGCAACGTCGCATAATTTGAAAAGGATGTGCCCCACCTGAGCAAAAGCCGATTGCTGTCTATAGGACCATACAAGCAGAGCAAATTCTGAGGCTTCCTGCATTTTTTTAAAAATTTCTTTATATTTACCTTGCGTCTCAAGCGTGGTGAGGAGAAGGTCGAGAGAGAGATCAAAAGCATCGTCTGTAAAATGGAGGTGACGAAGTATCTTTTTTAATAAAAGGGCTTCTAAGGCAGTTTCAGACCCTTTGGTCAGGCTCTTTCTTTCTAAAACGGTTTTTTCTACCTCCTTTTCTGCGTCAGTGAGGATAAAGAGGCCGTGTCCAACATGTGAAAGAGAAGACGTTACAGCTGTAGCAATACGGCTTCTGTGCTCTTCAAAGAAGCTGCTTTGGCTTTTTGAGTGAGCGATCTCATAAAGGGTCTGGAGGGTAACATGGAGCTCGTGAATGGCAGCGTAGGAGGTGTCTGTGTCTGTACATCGTGAAAGTGTTGGCTCGCTTAAGATGCTGTAGAGAAGCCTTTGTACTTTGCCTATCAGGAGATGAGTGTTTTGGGTGATTTTTGAAAGGAAGGTAATATTCTCCTCGATGTCATCAATCCAGTCAAAAAGGCTTGCAGCATAGTGTAGGCCAGCATGGACTTGTGTAGAGAAGGCGGTGTCGTAGAGCTCATTTCTCTGCTCTGTGAGGTCAAGTTTTAGCTTTTTGAGGCAGCTTCTAAAAAAGGGTATCTCTTGTTGTAGATCGCCTGTGAATGTTGCCGTATAGGCTCCTTGCCACGCCTGTTTGATCTGCGTTTCTATATTCGTCTCAATGAGCTGTAGCCCCTTTGCCGTCAGGTGCATTTTTTCAAGGGTTTCATAAATAGCGGGGTACCGGACGTTAACAAGATACATTCCCTGTTTAAAATAGCGGTTAGTATCGAGCGGTGCATTTTTAAAAGAATTTATATAGCTATTTTTCTCATTTGCGAAGGGCTCCGACTCACTGTTTTGCAGCTCTTCAGGACTCTCGAGAAGCTCGGTGATTCTTTGTGTGTTTTGTTTGGCCGCGTTTGCTACGTAGAGCAAAAAGCGCAGTGTCTCCTCATGAATCGACTGGATGGACTTGCAGAGCTTTTTGTCCATGTTGCCCATTTTTTCATGTTGATCGATGATAAGCGCTTCTACGTTGTCTATGAGGTCAGAAAGGGCGATTTTGGATGGGTCTTTCTGTTTTTCACACTCTTGAATGGTCTCTTTGCATAGTTTCAGCGTCTTTTGATGCTCCGGACTATTCAGGAAGAGGGCCAGTTTTTTATTGGTTTTTCTTTTGCGGTAGGCTATTTGCTTGAGCTCTCCAAGTAGTTTCCAGGCGGGGATGCTTGCTTCGCTGTCATCTAAAAGAGGAAGCTGCTCAAAGCCTTTCGTGATGCGAATACGGCATTCTTCGATTTGAGCAGCGAGGGCTGCAAGCTGCTCTTTCCATTGAGTGTATTGTGTCGATATGTTGGAGATTTGCGCATCGCGCGAGTAGAAACAGATAGCAAGTGCCTTCTGCTTGGAGGCTATACTGTCGAGGCTATTTTTAAGCTCTTGTGCGCTCTTTAAGAAAGCGGCGGTATTTTGAGATGCGATATCATCGTGGCAGATACATTTGATAAAAGACATACAGGGTACTCCTCTTACGAGTTCAGTAAATCAATAATTACATTAAAATTTTCTATATGTAGTTTGGCGATGTTCAAACAGTCAAATCGCATGCTTTCCACGCTACCCAAAAAGAGGTATTTAATAACTGCTTTTACATTTGAATCGAATGAATCAGTTAGCTGTTGGTGCAAAAGAAATCCGATCTCTGTTACAAAGTTGAGAATGGTACCTTTCGTTTCGTCTAATGCGCTTTCTTGCATGGTGAGTGTGAAATTCCAGTCATTGTCTTGCTGAGCTATTGTCTTTACTCGAGCATCCAGGTTTGTAAAAAGAGTTTGAATGTTTGTTATATCAAAGAGAAATGCTTTACCGATTGTTATAAGCAGGGAGTTGTCATTAAAAGCGCTCTCAATCGTTGTTGTACCACGTGCAATATCCTTTATAAGGTTCAAAAAAGTGGTATTTGAAACGGCATATTCAGCCATTCTTGTCAGCAGCGGATCTTGTCCGCCTATTGTCTGTAGAGGGTAATCTGCGAGGGTCTGCGATACTGGTTCCATGAGATCTCCTTGTCAAGTTTTAACAGCATTGTAGGAATAGGCCTATTTTTTGGGTAGAAGGGAAGAAAAATAACGACAATAACGACAAACGACAATAACGACAAACGACAATAACGACAAACGACA
>JAFEGS010000143.1 GCA_018239705.1 Verrucomicrobiota bacterium
GCTGTTTGTAAATAGGCGCATCTGCTTTTGCAATCCAGCTCTGTACTCGCTCGTCTCGCTCATCACTTGCAATGAGGCGGCGGACAGCCTCTTGTCTCAAGGGGAGATCCTTCCACCTGGTTTCAAGAAGGCATGAGCGTATAGGAATGAGGTGCTCTTCCTTGCCCGCACGAGTCTGGTATGAGAGGCGATTGCCTTCAGAAAGCGAAAGATCGGTATCAAAAATAACCAGCTGCCATTTGACGTCGAGTGCTTTTTGTAGTGCAGGAAGATCTTTGAGAGGTCGTACAACCTGTTTTCCCTCTTCGACAAACGCAATTGGGGTATCTGGAGTTATTGCTCCTGCTATATGCTCTCTGAGCAGGGTGTTAAAGTCTTTTGATCCGGCAGTGGCGCTGGTGGAAAATTTCAGATCTTTGAAACGCTCATATTCTGCTGTAGGCTCAGGAGCTAGCCCTAAGTTTCCACCGTGCAAATCGAGGAGCTGGAGCTCACCTGTTAAAACGGCGTTGAACTCGGCGTCAGCGGTTAATCTGCCGAGCAAGATGTTTCTCTCAAAGTGGCTCAAATGCGACATCAAGAGCATATTGCTTATGAAGGGCTTTGCCTGGATAGCGCCTAGCGGGATAGCAGCCCCTCCTTCCAGCTTCATGAGCTCCGGGCTTACTGCCTTCCATTTGATATTCATTGCTCTTTCGAACTGTTCGTTGTTTGGAACAGTCTTGCCCGATTTGTGAGGGATGCGCTGTACATTAGTGGTGGGCTCATTTTTCAAATAGCGCTTATGTAGTTCTTTGAACGAGCATTCCTTCTTTTCGCCCTGCGCATTTGTGTATGACCATTGATGCTGCTCACATATCTGATAGGCCATTTTATCTTCTGCTTTTTTTATGTCGGGCGTAAAAAAGAGCCTCTGTGTATCGCTTTCCAAGGCTTTGCTCTTAGCTGAAGGGGGAGTGTTTTTGTTTTGTTCCATAAGCAGGAAGTCTTCGTATGATAGTCTCTTCTTGATAGCTGCGCGAAGATCGGGCGTCAGCATCTCGAGTGAATAGCCCCTGTTCACAGCCTCTTGTGAAGCCTGCATTCCAAACTCTTTTCTCGAAGCGCTCTGTATGTGGAACGTCCCTACCACGCCCTGCTCTGTCATCAGGTCAAAGAGATCATTTACAAGACGCTCCTCTTCTTCTGCTCGAGCGTGGGAGTGCTTGAAGACCACCTGTTCGTCAGGCAATAAAAAGACCTGTTGTGCAGAGACGGCGCTATTTTTGATTACTGAGTGGCTTTCAGAAAGGCTTTTTATGGCTTGCAGACCGGCTTGTGCTGCTTTTCCCTTTACGGCAGCAGCAGAGGCTGAGATGTGATGAGGGGATTTTGTAATAGACTCTTTTGTCTGTGCGAGCAGAGGAGCGATGCGCTGGCTATGCAGTTCTTGAAATTTGGCCTTTTCCGGGAAATCTGTCTGCAGCGTGTCGCGAATAGCACTTTCAATTTCAAAGATAGCCACTTCATCGTAGATGGTGGGTATAAATTTGCTAAGAGCGGTACTGATACTCTCAAGTTTACTCGGTCCGATTATAGTGGACCCTAAAGTCAAGACAACTTTTTCGCTCAAATGAGTTATGTTCTACCTGTTTTAAAAATAGAAAACACTTTTTGTTTTTCTCTGTTCACTAACGTTCTTTAAGGCCACCTGCGAGCTTGTGAGCTGTGGCCGAAAGCCAAAATAAGACTTTCATCTTTCCCTCAAGAGCCATGTTCGCCGCCTGCGAGCTTGCGAGCTGCGGCGCGGAACCTTGACCAGGTAGTCCTGACTCTTCATTTTTCTTATTCCGGTCTTTTAATCTCTAGCAAGGAATCGCTTCTCCTGGCTCATCCACTAAAAAATACTTCTCGAGGACAGCGATATCCCAGCGATTGATGCAATCTTTCGTTATTGTAAAAGCAAAAATATCTATCAATACCTTGTCGGGCTTCTTTCACTGTTGTATAGTCCTTTAAATATATATCTTCATATTTTAAAGACCTCCACAATCTCTCTACAAATACATTATCAAGCGCTCGGCCCCTTCCATCCATACTAATCTTGATTGCACTTCTTTCTAATATACTTGTAAAGGCACTGCTTGTAAACTGTGTACCCTGATCTGTATTAAAAATTTCAGGTTTCCCGCTTTCTAACGCCTCCTCAAGTGCTTCCAGGCAAAAGCTATTATCAACAGTGTTCGACACCCTCCATGAAATAACATACCTGCTGTACCAGTCAATAATGGCTGTGCAATAGGCAAAACCACTAGCAAGTCTGATGTAGGTAATGTCTGTGCTCCATATATGGCCTGGAAAACCAGCTTCAATACCTCTCAACAAATAAGGGTACTTCTTGTGCCCTGTGTCAGCTTTGCTCAAGTTCCGCTTGGGGTAAATTGCTGCAAGACCCATGCAATGCATCAATCTCTGCACACGTTTCCTATTCACAATATATCCTTTGCAACGTAGCCAAGCTGTCATGCGACGACTACCGTAAAAAGGGTGGTCTGTGTACTCCTGATCAATTAGGTTCATCAACTTCAGGTTATGAGCTGTTTCTTCAGCTGGTTCCAAGTAATATGAAGAACGATTTAATCTCAAAAGTCGACACTGATGAGCAAGGGAAAGTTCCTTATCGTCAGGGTCGACAATGGACCAACGGTCTTCTACTGCTAGATCCCAAGTTTTTTTTTCAGCCAGTCAATTTCTATTGTCAGTTGCCCTATTTTACGTTCCAAAGCAGCTTTTTCTACCTCGACATCTGAACCTTTGCGCTTGCGTTTTCCAAAGAGAAGTTCTGCGCCATCAATGAGCTCCTTTTTCCACTGGCTGACTTGGACGGGATGGATCCCATACTCTTTTGCAATTTCATTGATTGTTCTATCACCCTTCAGTGCTTCAATAGCTACTTTTTGCTTAAAGGCAGCTGATCTTGGATTTCCGTTCATGTGCTAGGCCCTCCTCTGGCCCTGAAATTTTAGCACAGAACATAACTTTGAAACCTGTCTATTTTTTGGGGACCACTCTTTCTCAGCATGAGGGCTGCAGCTTGGCTGTTTTCTTCTGCAGTGAGATCTGGTTTTTGTAAAAGAGTGTGTAGCTGCTTGCCTACGAGAGCAGCTTCGCTCTTCAGTGTGATAATTCTTGTGCTGACTGATAGCTTTTTCTCTAGTTTATCGAGTATGGGTAGGTATTTAGAGAGAAGTGATGATTCGGGAGATTCTTTATTTTTGCCTGCTTGGCCGCTGTCAGCCAGATGCGTTTGGTGTAAGGGCAGGTGAGATTGTGGGTGAAAGGAAGTCATAAAACCTCATGCTATACTTCCTTTACTAATTATATTAAAATATTTATTTATACAAGTGCTTTTATAACTAGTTATAAATTTAAAAGTAGTACAGATTCTCTCAAGTCTCTGCGTCTCTGCGTCTCTGCGTTGAATTTTTAGCTAAACTTAGATCCTGGATAAGGTGTGAGATACTATTCAACGCAGAGACGCAGAGACGCAGAGAAACTTCGCCCGGGCCAGAGTAAATTCTCATAGAAAAATAACTAAAGCATACTCTGTTATTGGCTATAGTTACTTTACTTCGTAGCGGTTGAGAGAGGCGGTGTGCCAATCAGCATACTTGCAGGTCCTGCCCCCTCCATACCTTGCATCTTGAGTGAGGCTGGAAGTTGACTCTACAACGTAGTCAAAAGAGGTATTAAAAAAGAGGGCCATTGAGATGCGCTCCACGTGCCCTTCTGCTTTTTGTACTTTGTGCTGCGTTGCAAGGATTGTATCATTTGACGCAAGCTGCCCCCACTCACCCACCTGAAAGAGCATCACTTCAGGATCATCTGCCACCACCTTTTTAAATTCTGTTGCCTCTGGAGCACGAACAAAAAGGCCGGCCTCTTCAGGCTCGGGGATCTGATTGCCATACTCATCCAGGTATACGGCAGGTAAGAGCGCTGTAAAGGTACCGTGGTCGTAGTGTGCCCCACACCAGAGCGGGTTGGCAGAATTGGTGCTATAATGGAGCATGCGTCCCACATGTTTGTCTCCCAGCTCTCGGATAGGTGCGTTAGGGCCTACGAGCCCGACTGTTTCCAGTACCTCAGTTCCTACCTTGAGCATCAACGCGCCAATTTCTTGATAGGCTGTTTTAAGATCGACCTCAACAGGCCATAC
>JAFEGS010000144.1 GCA_018239705.1 Verrucomicrobiota bacterium
TACGAAGCGATGTGGCTTGCTGCCTCTTTACGCTGCTCTTTGGTTCAGCTGTCTATTTTGGAGCACAGTTTATTGGCAGGATGAACTCGCGATTCATGGCACTTCTTGGCATCTGCTATTTAGGACTGGTCGCTATTGGCCTGGGGCATATCAAAGGGGAAAATCTGGAGCTGAGATCGCATTGGAGAGAGTCTTTTGGGGCTTTTTCGATGATTTTAGCGACCTATAGCTACCAGATGGTCGTCCCTTCTGTTTGCTCATTCCTGGGCTATGATGCTGCAAAATTGCGAAAAGCCATTCTTATTGGGACTACAGTTCCATTTGTGATATACAGTATCTGGATTTTTGTTATTCATGGTGTGGTACCACTAGAGGAGGCAGGAGGCCTTCGAGAGGCATGGGTGAATGGCCAAGCTGCCACTTCTTCACTGCACAAGCAGCTCAACTACTGGCTCATTACAGGGCTTGCTGATGCCTTTGCCTTTTTGGCTGTGGTTACCTCCTATTTTGGACTTTCTATGGCACTCTTTCATTTCCTGAACGACTGCTTTACTGATATACGAATCAGGACGAGTCGCAATATGGTGGTACTGCTGACACTTGTCCCAGTACTTATACTTGCGATCTTATACCCCCGAGCACTTCTACAGTTTCTCGATATCAGCGGTGGGTATGGCGATACGATCTTATCGGGGCTGATTCCCGTGACGCTTGTCTGGGTTGGACGCTACTACAAGAACTTGCAAGGCGAGTACACTGCCCCTGGCGGCAAATTGGCGCTTATTGCAACCGGCTGCTTTTTCCTTTGGATTTTGCTGCTGCAGATGGTTTAAAAGGCATAAGTAGCTGTTGTAATGGATCCATATGATTATCCGTAGGAAATTATTAAGATTAAAATAATACAACAAAAAAGAATAAGTGTGGGTTTAAAAAACAGTATAATCATAAATGGCCTTGAAGTGAATTAAGGAAGGCAGTAGACTGGCCACTCCAAATAGCTTCAAAGAATGGGATGTGTCTATGTTACTAGCGATTATTCAGATGGTAATTGCCTGCCTGTTGTGGGGGGCAATTTTTGCAGTGCCTATATATCTCAAGGACTTTTGCTGCACAGATATTGTGCTGGGCCGCTTTCTTGTCTATGGCATCTTGTCGCTAGCCGTACTTCTTTTTTACTTCTGTATAAAGAGACAGTGGCACTTTCTCAAGTACTGGAAAGAGGCCTCTTATATTGCCTTAGTCATGAATTTTGCCCATTTTGGCGCACTGACGTTAGGGATACAGTTTACCTGCGGATCGCTCATGACGCTCCTTGTCGGGATCAGCCCAATTACGATCATTTTTCTGAGTCAGCGGATGAAAAAGGAAAAGGGCACTCTTTCAACGTTTCTTTGGCCTTCACTCCTTATCGTGGCAGGACTGGCACTTGCCAATATTGAGGCGCTCCTGGCTGAGACCACAGATATATTTACTTGGGAGTATTGCAAGGGTATTATTTTTGGGCTGATCGCACTAGCCACTTGGACCTGGTATGTCGTCTATAATGGACAGTTTATGCAGATGCACCCGGAAGTTACCAGCTATCAGTGGACAGCGCTTATTGGTGCGATGACATTTCTCTTTTCCACAATAGCCATTGCCTTCTTCTATCTTCCATCGGGCATCGACTATTTTCATCAGTACCATTGGGCAGGTGAGAGGGGGCAGCTTTTCTTGGCAGCCTCTGTCCTTTTAGGGGTCTTTTGCTCCTGGGTGGCCTTTGTTTTCTGGAATGCAGCAAGTGTGCATGTCTCAGCCGCTCTTGCAGGCCAGCTGACAATCTTAGAGACTATTTTTGGACTCACCTTTGTGTATGTGCTTGAACAGTCTTCCCCGACACTGCTTGAACTCCTAGGGATTGGGTTGATATTGATAGGCGTTTCGTCAGCTCTTTATATCCAAGTCCAATCGGCCGAGAAAGGGCTTTGTGATTCCTTTTCTTGAGGTTAATTGGGTTCTCTAATTGCGCGCTTTAAGTCAACATAAAAACTTTAAAACATAAATTTACATTTCTTTCATCCATATCCTTCAAAGGCTAGCAGGCCACCTGCGAGCTTGCGAGCTGTGGCCGGAAGCCAAAATAGGGCTTTTATACCTTCCCTCAAGAGCCATGTTCGCCGCCTGCGAGCTTGCGAGCTACGGCGCGAAGCCTTAACATCGTGAACTCTTCGCTTAAAAAGTCTTCTCCATCACGGCGTAGCAAATCAACCCCAGGGTTCTCTCCGAGCTCTATTTGAAGACCTATTTTTGGCCTTCGGCTCAACATACTTTTCGAAGGAATCAAGCCTAGACTATGTATAACACGAACTCTATGGTTCAACCCAATTAACGTCCTTGGCTTGGTTCTTCGGTTTACTTTTGCTGTTATCCTTTAACTTTTTTCGCTCGTTTCTTTTAACCCTCTAGGCTGCTTTCTGTTCTTTCTTCGCTTCAGTTGTCTCTTCGGTTATTCGGAATATTTCTCTCGTTATCAACATTCGATGCATAATTACTGCTAGCTTTCTACCAACGGCTACAGCCGCTTTTTTTATCCCATGTTTACGAAATATTTTAAATCCCCAAGCCTTCAGCTTGCTCCATTTTTTCGTTCGAGTTAACAATACTACTGCTGCCTCAACAAGCAAACTGCGTGTTTGCTTACATCCACATTTTGAGATGCCTCCTTGCCTTTCTCTTTCCCCTGAGGAGTATTGTTTAGGCGTCATTCCAACATAAGCACCGACTTTCCTCGAAGCCTCAAACCGTTTTGGATCCCCTATTGTTACTTTGAAGTTTAGTGCTGTAATGACTCCTACACCAGAAATAGTCATCAAAAGCTTGGTATCTTCATCTCTTTTAGCTATAGCTGTAAGGCGGTTCTCAAGAGGGCGGATTTGCACTTCAAGCGCTTCATATATTGCTAAAACTGCTTCAATTGCTTCCTGCAATGGTACATTGCCCAGAAATGACATCTCGTACTGCGATCACAAAAGACTTCTTCCCAACTGTTTTAAGACGTATGCCGTATGATTTTAGCAATCCTCGAACTGTATTCTTGAGGGTAGTTCTTTGGTTTACCAATGTTGAACGTGCTGAAAGCAAAGTGCTTAGCTCTACATCCTGTTGTGACTTAAGGTGGACCTCTTGATAGTTTATTGTTCGCATTGCATTTGCAATAACACGTGCATCATTTTTATCGGTCTTATTTACTTTTAGGGCCAGAAGAGCTCCCATTTGTCTGGACTCTACACAAATCACAGGAAGCCCAAGCTTTTGTAGTTGTGTCACTAGCCAGTGGCTCAATGCTCCGCTTTCAATCCCTATTTTTTCAATATCCAACTCTGTCTTTTTCACGGCTTCCACTATCTGAAACGGGTCTGTTGTCTTGCGAGTTTCGTGCACGACTTTTCCTTCTTCATCAACTATACAAATAGAAGTTTCTTTCATAGAAACGTCAAGTCCGATAAAATGCTTCATGGGTTACCTCTCCTCATATTTGATCAACGAAATCGTTGACTTAGCATTGGAGAGTGTAAACTACTCCGCGGTTTTTAACCTACAGAGGTAACCCACCTTTGTCGCGCGCAATTACGGTATGTATATAATGACATTATAAAAAGGTGTATTATGATAACGAATGTAAGCTCTATAGATGAAGAAGTGAGTGTTGCCCCTTTTCCAGAGGTAAAAGCAGAAAAAAGCCAGGATGTACATTTACGTTTGCAGCATCGGCCAACTACTCGAATCACCTCCAAGATCGAGGTGGAAAGCGGCTGGAAAGTGCATGTAGAGGAATCGGGAAATCCTGAAGGGATCCCCGTAGTGTTTGTCCATGGCGGGCCCGGCGTCAAATGCAGGGATACAGACCATCAGTGGTTTGATCCGGACAAGTACCGCATTATTGTGTTTCAGCAGAGGGGCACTTGGGGTTGCACCCCATCGGCAGAAGATCTGTCAACACCATCTCAGATATTCAAAGATGTGACAATCCAGACGCTTGCAGCTGATCTTGAAGCAATACGAAAGCAGCTTCATATCGATAAATGGCTCGTGTTTGGTGGGTCGTGGGGATCAACGCTCACGATGTATTATGCGCAAGAATTTCCGGAGCAGTGTTTAGGTCTTGTTGTCAGAGGGATTTTCCTTGCCAGCCA
>JAFEGS010000145.1 GCA_018239705.1 Verrucomicrobiota bacterium
CACATTCCGCTCGCCAAAGGCTCGCTACATATGGGGCTACTCGCTTCGGTCGCTACGCGACCATGAAAAGATCATATTTTCAGCTAAGACAACGAAAAAAGGAGTTCTGCATGCAGTGAGCCGCAAGGCGACGGAACGTGGGGTTAATAGAATGATCAATTGTAGAGCTGCGGAGTAGCGACAGAGAGTGAGGCTCAGGCATTAGCAATTTGTAAATACTCTCTTATCATGTATAGAAAATCCGCATTTTGTATACATGACAGCTTCCTCATGTATACGATTTAGCTTTTTCTATAGTTGACCACATTATGATCAAGATCAAGAACTGCTTACCGTCCCGGCAGGTTACCTATTTCACGACGCAGTGTACCGGGTGATGACTCACCACCAACCTGGCTGATGATGTGTATCACACCTTCTGCAGCTTGGCTCCTAGAGTCTTGCATATGGCTAGGTTGTAGAAGCAAGCTCAAATGGGTCACGAATCGCTCGAGTGTTTTGGCATCAGCTGAACCCTCTTCTGCATCTCGTAAACCCACTAGAGCACTATCATCAAAGCCTTCATCAAACTCAAGCGCATCGACATAGCTTCCGAAATCCTCATTATCAGTTAGTCCATTTGAAACAGCTTTCTCCAAGTAAAATTGAAGTTTCATGACAACCTGTTGCAATTGAGGTGAGGATGTACGCCCTGGTTCAACTGTAGTCGCTTCAGTTTTTACCGGCGCCCGCTGCTCTACACTTGGCTGTTCTCTCACAGATGCTTTTCGAGCTGTTGTTTCAGCCACTGCAACCGGCTCTTCTTTTTGAACTGCTTTGGGCAAATTCATGAGCGTTTCTGAAACGAGACCCTTAATTGGCTCGTATTCAGAGAGAATATTGACGACAGCCTCAGCTGCCTGTTTTTTAGTTTGATCACTACCGGTCAAAGCACTGTCCAAAGTCTCGATCAGTGAGCGCACCTCTGGCTGTAAGAGTGCATGTACTCCTCTCATATCTGAAGGAAGCTGATCATAGTGAAAGAGGTCAAATAACGCACCCCCTCCATCATCAGGATCATAACCCTCGAATGCAAAATCTAAGGCCCGCAGAAGTCCATTTAATTTTTCTTCGTGTACCCACTCCTTCTTTTGCAATCCCTCGAGAAGCATCTTCGTTGTAATTTGAGTAAGCCTTGTGAACTCCTCCTCTCTCGTCTTTGGTTGAGGCTTACTGCCGACCGATGTTGATCTGTGCTGTGCTGTACTGAGCTGTGCGCTTGTCGCTTTTCTTGAAGAGGTCCCCATCCACGATGGTTTTTGTGGAGATTCTTTTGCAACTTGTGGCTCATCTAATGGCGCTTGAGGCTCTTTCGGTGCTTCTTCTTCTAGCATCTGCTCTAAAGATTGACCTCCTCCCGCCTTCTCTAACTTCGCCATCAGTTTTCTAGACTTCTCTTCCAATTTTTCATCATTTTGAGGTTTAATTAAACGTTTAGTACCTCCTGCTACCCTTCGCAACACTGATCCTGTAGCAGCTCCAGTATCTCGAACCATATCTAGGGTACCTTCCATCACTGATTTCGCCCCAAACTTCGCTGCAGGTGCAATATTACCTAGCCCCTCTTCAACTTTCTCAAGACCCTTACTGAGCTTTCGAGAGTAATTCCTACCAGAAACTTCTGCTGTTTCTTTTTTTAAACCCTGATCTGGTACATGAGAAGCACCTTCCTCAAGTGGTGGTAAATCGCCATGTGACATAAAACCCCCTCATATTTACTCTCTAACTTAATAATAAATTATTTAATATTTAGATGCAAACACTACTTGTTTTCTTACTTCTTCCCTCCGCCGGTAGACCCTCGATTGCGGAAAAAATCCTTAGTAGAAGCCGGCTGGTCTTTTTTTGGAACCAGGCCGGTAGGAGTCCGCAAAGGAGATACATTCGGCAGGATTTTGCGCGGCTCCGTAGGAGAGCGGCCCGTGCTCCCTGCATTCGATTTTCCCTCTACACCATTAAATTGCTCCAGCACCACCTTTTTTTGCTCTGCATCGCTGTTTACAATGTTTGTGACCATTGCATTAATAGTGACACTATTTATTTTTAACGAAGGATCTATGAGAAATTTCTTTCCTTGAACTGTCTGAAAGTAGGCACAGGATAAAATTTTCTGCCCAAGCTGTTTTTCAAAATCGTCAAGCCTCTTCCCATTAAAACTATTAACAAATCTTTTAAATCCAAGTTTTGCTTCATTTTCGGTGAGAGTGGGGTGTGATACAAAGAGGTCTATAATAGGAGTTAGCGTTTCGAGTGCCTCTTTTTCTTTAGAGCTTATGGATTGCTTCTTGAGTTTTTGGCAGCTGGCAATACATTCATCAAGGGCAAAAAGATAGGCAGACTCGCAGTCGGGAGCATGAATGCTGGCACCTTTACTTAAAAGGAAACAGACTAAGGAGGTGCTATTTTTGCACCAATTAGCCCTGTCTTCCTCTGTAAGATCAGTAATGAGCAGCTTGGGCTTAATAAGCATATGAAGCACAGTATACTTTCCAATACTATTTTCAGGTATTGTTGGCATATTAAGATCTTCTGCTTTAATAAAATTATCACCAAATATAGAAGAGGTTTTATAGTCCTTTAGACAGAAATTTAATTTCTCTTTGCAACAGAGAGCTGCTGCGAGGTGCAAAGGGGTATAGTGGAACGGGATACCTTTGAGGACTACAGTTGAATAGGTTAGCTGACTTGCCTTTTTTGTAAGAAGATATTTTGCAATTGCAGGAGGGCGAGATCGTATGGCTATATGTAGCGGCGTGTGACCGAACACCCTATGCGGCTCATTAATATCGAATGCTGCGCTATCCAATTTTTCATAATAGGTCTTTAGATCAGATGGATCCCCTTTCTCAACTACATGCCAGATATCGGCAAATTGACCCTTTATACTTTTCCTCTCCTGCCTTTCCGCTGTGTACTTGTGAATATTATCGATGTCTCTTTGGTACTGCTCTGATATTTCGACAAGCTTGATAGAATCTTTCTCCCATTCTTTTACATACCCATCCCACAGCTTCTGCTGGACCTCTACGCCGGCTATTGCCTTTTCCAATTCCCCACGAGTATACTGCAGCACTGTACTACGAGGTGAAATGTTCGCACAGCGTTCCAAAAAGCTCAGTTCCATTTTTTGGGAAAACTCAGTAGTTTCACAAATAAGTTTTGGATGAAACTGAAAGTATAATTTGCACACATTTTTGGCATTTTCAACAATCTTTGAAGAAGTTTTAGAACTAATTAATATCTCAACTCCCTGATCTTCACTTACATATTTATTGTAATTACTGAAAATTGAATTGTCTTCTGTCGTTTGGCCTATGTCTATATAGCAGTCTTCCTGCATCTTTTTCAGTTTTTTCGTAAATTGCAGCTGCTTTTCGTGGATCTTTAGCTTCATTCCATTGATCTGGACGAGGCTCTCAGTAGGAGTTTGACAGCTCAGTGCGCTCATTTTTCGCTCAAGCGCTTGGATATTTACCAAAACAACATCTTCTCCAATATCCCTTTTCATCTCTTTCTGAAAAGCCTTAAAACGGTGCTGGGATTGAGCTACACCCTCTTCCTCTCGAATAGCGAGCACATCCTTCTGATAGCCTTCAAACTCCTTGAATACCTTATGTACCATGGCCTCATATTCAGATTGTGCATTGAGGAGGCTATCACCCTCCTCTCCGAAGTTCTGCAGCAGCTTGTTATAGATACTTTTAAGCCCCATTAAAAGCCGGATAGGAACTGAGTTGGCCCAGCGACTCAGTTTCATTGTGTTCTGGATACTTTCCTGGATAGCAGCCTTTTTCTCCTGCTTTTCAGAAAAGAGGTCGTTGACCATTCGTATAGTGTTAGACCGCCCGAGCTGCCGCCGTGGGGCCTGATTTGGAGAATTGTCATTTGTCACTTGATTTGGATAAGACGCTGGTTGCTGTACTTGCCCTGTGTACATAAAATCCTCCTGTAATACACCTTTATCGTGCCCGTGCCCGTGCCCGTGCCCGAATGTATAGCGAATCGTAACTAGATGCGCTTTATTTGCATAGTCTATATACTTAAATGAGCGCAACTGAGGGTGCGGCGCTTAAACGACAAACAACGACGAAAACGACAAACGACACAAACGACGAAAAGGACGAA
>JAFEGS010000146.1 GCA_018239705.1 Verrucomicrobiota bacterium
ACGTAGTCTATAGCGTAATCGACGTTTTTATCGCTGCCTCTCTTGTACTCCCCAATTTTGATGAGCAGTTCATTCTTCTTGTACGTAGCTAGTATTTCTTTGAGTTTCCCAATCAGCTGCACATGATCCTTGGTAGTGATCGACGTCAAGACACGACTTGCAGAGGAGAGCACGTCAATGGCCGGAAAATGGTATTGCCTTGCCAAGTCGGCAGAGAGGATAATGTGACCATCGAGGATGGATCGTACCTCGTCTGCTACAGGCTCGTTCATGTCGTCGCCTGCTACCAGAATGGTATAAAACCCAGTAATGGAGCCTTTATCCGAATTTCCGGCGCGCTCTAAGAGCTTTGGAAGCGTTGAGAAGACCGATGGCGTATAGCCGCCTCTAGCTGGTGGCTCACCCGCAGCAAGGCCAACTTCACGGATAGCTCTTGCAAAACGCGTTACGGAGTCCATCATCAAAATGACAGATTTGCCCTGGTCTCTAAAATATTCAGCAATAGCGGTTCCGACATAGGCAGCGTTGAGTCGAAGCTGAGAGGCCTGGTCTGACGTAGAGCAGACCAACACGGAGCGCTTAAGTCCTTCAGGGCCTAAGTCTTTTTCAATAAATTCTCTAAGTTCACGACCCCGCTCACCAATCAGGCTAATTACGTTGACATCAGCTACGGCATTTCTTGCGATCATACCGAGCAGGGTAGACTTACCTCCGCCGGCTGCAGCAAATATCCCAACCCTTTGTCCAAGACCGCAAGAGAGAACGCCATCAATGGCTCGTATACCGACAGAAACCGGCTCTGAAATAATTTTGCGCTTCAGTGGATCGGGTGGGTTTCGGATTACAGGAACGGTTTCGTGAAGCTCGAGTGGGCCCTTGGTGTCTAAATCGAGGGGATTGCCCAGAGCGTCGAGAACTCGGCCCAGCAGATTTGGGCCAACTTTGATGTTTAAGGGGAGTCTTGTAGGAATGACTTCCGATGAGGGGCCAATGCCCTTCATTTCCCCGAGGGGAGAAAGATATACCTCTTCGCTTGTAAAGCCAACGACTTCGCACATGAGAGGTTCCATCATGTCTCGTTTTACGAGGCAAACCTCGCCAATTTTGACATGTGGAACAACGGCTTTAATAAGAAGGCCAACGGTTTCGGTGATACGACCGCTTACGCTCGTGATCTGAACCTCGTCGAGGCGGTTGATCACCTTTTCTACATCGGCATCTAAGTCATCGCTCAGTTCAAGCACTGATTTTTCATCCATAGAGACAAACTTCTCCTACTCAAGCGATAGAGTATATAATAATTTTTTTAGCTTCAGTAAACGACCAAGAGGGCTTCTTTGACGAGGTATGCCAAAAATGCCCTTATACTTGGACGTTCATAATCGTTTTAGTTCCTTGAACCGCCTGGTTTATGACGTTCGTAAAGAACTCTAGCTGCTGCTGTACAAAATTGAGCTTAATCTGTACGGCAAGTAGTGTAGCAGGAGAGATGTTTTTAGTAGACTGCAGTCCATCAATTTGATTAACTAACATCCGCAGTTGCGTATCGCTATTTGTGAGCATGCCTAGAAATTTCACAAGTGGCTTTTCTGCCGGCTTTGGTGCAATACTTGCTGCAGTTACCTCAACACCTGTTTGTGAAAGTGCTGTTCTTAAGCTATAGTCAACGTGGATTAATTTATCATTAGCAATGGCTTCTTGAGCAGCGCTAAGCTGAATGCTCGGGGTAGCAGTTTGGGCTTGCTCAATTGTCTGGGTATTACCCTTGATGATATTTCGTAAGTCTTGGCTTTGGGTTACAATACCCTCTGCAGTTGGTACCTTAGTAACCAGCGTTTTATTTGCTGCCTGATTCAGCATGTCAATAGGACTAGGGCTTGCAGTATCATTTGCAGCCAAAGCAGCCTGGTGCTGCACTTGACTCCAACGCGTGTCAGCCTTATCCATTGCATCGTCAAATCTGACTTTCGTAGGGGACGACAGCTCATCAGCAGCAGAAATCTCCTGCGCAGGTTTTGTCGTACCTACCTTCTCCACCTGTTCAATTTTTTCAACTTTTTGAGAAAGATTATCTTCTGCCATATACATGCCCACTTTTTTTATGGGTTATTAGTACTATTATTCTTCTCCCCCTCCTTGTCCCTGTTCAGACGAAAGGGCAAGTGGAGAAAATTCTTTTGCTTTAAGGTCGCTATTGGCCCACTCCATACACACATCTGCGAGATTCTTGATCGTGGGGTCGTCACTCTTTTCTTTGGCTTCCAGGATCAGCTTCTCTCCCTTTTTGCGCTTTGTTTTTGACATCATGTAGCAGATGCCAAGAAGCGCTTGGGCTAGATAGTGATCGGGGTGCTGTTTCAATATTCCTTCAAATAACTTCGAAGCCTCGTTTATTTGTAGCTTGTTGAGTGCTACATAACCAAGGCCTAGCTGAGGGGCCGGATTATCAGAGTTGAGCAATTCGGCAGCTTTAAATAGCCGTCTTGCAGCAATTTCATCTAGCTGTTTTACGGCCACAAAACCTGCTTCAATCAGGAGTGTGAAGTCTTCTCTGAAATAATCTAAAAGACTTTCTTCGCTCATATGATCTCCTTAACGTTCTTGCTCTCTACTTTTGTTTCTAATAATCCAGCACCCTCAGATACCCTATACAAGCTCCAGAAGAGCTTGTCACACTTCCCACTGTGGAGAAGTTCCCTGCCAAAAAAATCAAGTATATTACTTGATGTTTCTTGCCAGAGACATGATCGATGTGTTAGCTGCGCTAATGACAGATGTCGACATCTCAGAGAACTGAGATAGTTGGTTCATCGCCATTTGCAGGTCAAACATATCAGCGATACTCATAGCACTCTTTTTAGAGCTAATGGTTGCAATTTTTGACTTTGCAATCGATGTGAGCAAGTTGATTGTGTTGACAAGATAGCTGAACTGTATTGACGTTTGGCCAGGACTTCTGCCACCAAACAACCAACCTTGAGTGATCGTCGCACCCGACCATGGATCGGTAAATCCTCCGCCTGCCATTGAAACCTCCAGTTTCTTGGTAAAGAAGTTTTTTTTAGTTTTTTTATACTCTATATCGGTGTTTGCACGACACCACGGTTGTCTATTTAGAGGTGCCTTGCTGTTGCGAGGCCCTTCCTAATACCATTGCTAGTGCATGATAGCCATTCAGCAGCACGCCTAGCTGTTCAAATTCTTCTTTTTTACTGCCTTTGCGCAAGAACTCTTTTATTTTCGTTATTCGCTCTTCTATGCGCTTGGCATACTCTTTCTGTTTGTCTACATCAGACAGATCTTTTTCTATGTCGAATACAAAAGGAGCCATTCCTTTTTTCTTTTGCTTTTCCATCCCAAACATATGCCTACTCCCTACCTCTCAGTTAGACTATACGGTTTCTCTATCCCTCTATCTTTTATTGTACATCTACTATAAATTAAAATCAATTCTATACTTAATCCCATCCTTTTCGAGAAAAACTGCACTGGGCGTAATCTCAGTAATTATCATGCCATCGAGACTGTCTCCCTTAGTTACAATCCTGCCATTAATAACGACAGTGATCTTATTTCCCTGGAGAGAATAACCGGAGACTTTATAGCGATCACTGATATTTACCATCGCCTGTTCGGGCGCTACCTCGCTAACAAGCGATTGAACCGATCGAACTCCGGGTATTGTTTTGATTTTGGCGACAGCTGCGGCATATTTGGGCAGCGTCCCATTGCTGATGCTTCCGGAGAGTGTCAAGTCTCCATTGGTAAAGGCAACCTGTATGGTGCGAAAACCGGCATCCATAAGCAGGTCTTGGATCTGCGTCTTGAGTTCTTCTTCTACGATCACGCGGTTTTGGAGAAGGTCGAGATAGGGGAAATTTTGTGAAACATAGTCGTACAGGTCTTCTGCCTGCTTTCTTGTCTTTAAAAAGCCCGACATCACAAATTTACCGGCAGAGGGAGAGGTAATGGAAATACTCCTCCACGCAGGATTTTGGGCAATGATCTGGTTGATATTTCTCCAGACAAGCTCATCAATGACGATGTTGCTGTAGTCGATTTGGGAGATAAACTTGTAATCTTGCAGATTTTCAATAATTTTTGTGCGGTCGAGTGCTGTGAGGACGTGCCCGATGAGCAGGAGCTTCCCTGTTGTTGGGTT
>JAFEGS010000147.1 GCA_018239705.1 Verrucomicrobiota bacterium
AAAAGCAGATCCAGATCGCCGAGCAGCCTATCGAGAAGATACTGGGCGCCAAAAAGGGCGTGCTGACAGGCTTTCAGCTCTCTTCGTCGAAAAAGATCGACGCTGAAATTGGCTTTGTCTACCTTGGCATTCGGCCAAATAATGGCCTTGCGCTTCAGCTAAAGGCCCAAGTCGACAACAAGGGATTGGTGGTGACAAACGAAGAGGGAGAGAGTTCCATCCCCAACGTTTTTGTGATAGGAGATTTGCGCTCCGGCAGCATGAAGCAGATCTACACCGCCTGGCAGCATGCAGTCGATGTGGTGCAGGTCATTGACCGCCGCCTCCGCGCAGAACAGTAGACTTGCTTGCCAAAAATGCATATTTCCTCCATAATGGAATTAAAATGGAGGAAATATGCCAGCTCTAAATATTAAAGACTTTCCCGAAGATCTGCATCATATCTTACGAGAGCGGGCAAAACGAGATCGCCGTTCGTTGACAGGTGAGGTGATTTATCTTTTAGAGTGGGCACTTGCAACAACTCAAGGAGCAAAAGGCTCTATTCTCCAGCTAAGGGGCTTAGGAAAAAACCATTGGAAAGGTATAGATGCAAGTAAGCTGATCGAGAAGGAGCGCGAATTATGGGATTAATTGAGGATATTGGCTCAGGGCCCGTGTGTCTTGACACTTCGGTTTTCATCTACTTCATCGAAGAAGATCCTCACTATATAGACATAGTTACCCCAATTTTTGAAGTTATCGATGTTGGTTTACTATCAGCAGTTACTTCTGGAATCACTCTTTTAGAAACACTCGTCGTTCCATTACGGAAGAAAGACAATGTTCTTGCCTTGCAGTACGAACAGCTTCTCTCTGAGAGCAGAGGGCTTAAGCTACTGGAGCTTGATCGACACCTCTTGCGCAAAGCAAGCGAGCTACGAGCAACTCTTCACATAAAGACCCCGGATGCATTACAGATCGCTGCTGCACTGCAAGAAGGATGTACAGCATTTGTCACAAACGATCGCCGATTACCAAAAATTTCCAATCTTAACATTTTGCAATTGTCTGACTATTCCACAATCTAGCGGTTGAGAAATATCGCCCGCAAGAGGTATCCTCCAATTTACAAACACCCTCTTAGTCAAGAAGCAACGTGAACATTGAATGTAGTACAAAAGGCACGAGCAGCGCATCACAGGGGCTGATCGAACTCCAAGATAAAAGCGCGGCTTTAATCCACGACTCGACCTATCCACCCATGCTACACATGGCCGAATATGGCCAGGAGTTTAGCCAAGGGATCAATATGGATCGGGGCGGATTTGGCCAAAGAGCAGATGGCAGCCGCTATGCCTGCCTTTTTGACGGCACAGGCGGTGGAGGGCTTGAAAGCCTCTATGCTGCGCAGGACTTTACTGACGAGATGCTTCGCCTACTGCGCTCTACACCCTTCCAGTTTTCCGATGTGAGCGAAATTGGAAAAGGCTTTGTAGCCCAGCTTTTGACGCAGTGCTCTTTTGCAAGGCCCACAACCAACTTTGGGGATGCCACGTGCGTCTTTGTCGATTGTGTACAGGAAAAACAAAAGGGCGTGTGGCACTTAAGTGGCGGCGCGCTTGGCGATTCAGGCATTATCCATATCAGGCACGACGGTCTTCGCGCCCATCTTTTTAACACCATCCTCAAAGAGGATAAAACCAATATGTGTGATCCAGGTGGCTGTGTCGGCCGCTATGGCATGCTCTACCAGCCGGATAATATCTGCGCCCTCTCTCAAGAACTAGCTGCAGGCGATTTTGTCGTTTTGGCAAGTGATGGCCTGCTCGACAATCTGTATAGAGGTGCTGAGGACGAAGTCCTTTCGCTCATAGTTTCCAGCCCATTTTTTGATCGCGCTATTCCAGAAATGCATGAGCATCATTTCAATCACGTGCCCGATCCGCACGAGCTTGCAAAGATCCTAAAGCCATTTAAAGCTACATCTGAAGCGCCTACTGCCCTGCAGATTGCAACGAGGCTCAATCACTATATCAAGTTCATAACGGCAAAGAAGTTTGAGGCGTTTCAACCGCTGCTACAAGAGTGGCTGCGGATACAAAGCGCTGCAGCAAAAAAGAGGCTCTCCCGCCAGTTTAGCGAGGTAAATCACGCCTATCCAGGCAAGTGTGACGACTGCCTCGTCATTGCTCTTCAGGTTATAAATGATACGCAGTGAGAAAAAACTGGTTAAGCCGTTCATCTTCTTTGTAGCCCAATAACTGATCAGCAACTCCATTCAAAAATGACTTATATTGATTTGTGGCAAACAAACCACCTCTCGACTGAAGGGGATCATACCAAAAATAGCGGTCTTGTGTTGCACTGTAATAGATAATGGCAGCATGTCCTATAGGTTTATCAGTATGGAATAGTGTCACCTGAATCGCACAATCTTGCTGTTTATTCTCTATATTATTATTTCTAATATCATTTTTAATAAAATCAGAGAGACGGCCAATACAAACATCCTTTTCAAGACCCCCCAATTTTATTGACTCTGAACGAATGCCCCTCTTTTTGTGATGCGGAAAACACTGTTCAATTTTTTCTTGCGCTAATTGTTTAGGAACTCCAAAGACATAGGCACCACTGTGCAAACGTAAAAAGAGCTGTAAAAGATGCAGAATCTGGTAACGAACAGTATCCTCTAAACCCATATTTTGGTAAAGCCAGCTCTCTGTAATAATACTACTATCATGAGAGCCCACCAGTTCCAAGACTTTCATTGATTGCCCATAGCAATTACCTCTATTAACCTCTACAAGCAAAATATCCTCTAGAGATAACTGAGAACGATCCTGCTTCTGCTGCTCAGCCACATGCCATGCCGTAAGCACCTTACTCATTAGAGGATCTTGTTTTAATGAATGTACAACCGAAGTAATAACTAACTTAGCAACATCTTCATCAAAATTATGTATTCGTTTCATTGGTTCATACTGCATTGAAAAAGACGCTACAGGCTTTTCTCCTTCATCAAGTTTTATTTTTTTCTCTTCCTCTTGGATCTGCTCTTCTATCTCTTCTATCTTCCTTTTTCTTGCAGCTTCAGACAGAAAAGCTGACAGCTTATCTGCAGAAAGACGTAATTTTTGTTTCTCATCCATCTTCTCAATGGCCTGTAAAACAGTTATTTTCTCAATTACTGGCACCTCTTCAGAGAACAAATGAGAAGAGAGACACTCAAAAAGCTCTTTTCTATCGTATTTAGAAACAGCCGTAAGTATGTTTTTGAGGCATGATCTCAGATCTCCATCGTGGCCAAGCAGCAGCTCATTGATAGATGTCAGGAACTGAGCTGTCTGATCTCTGGGGTAGAAGAGCTGCACGAACTGCTCATATTCACTCCAGTGGTCTTTCCATCCTTTCTGGTGTATGGCCTTGTAGGTAGTACTATCCAGGTTTAGCTCCGGCTGTGCAATTCTTCGTAACACTTTATCTATCTTTTCTGCCTGGTCTGAATCCAAAAGATAGAGTCTTTCTCTCAGACGTAGCACATCTCTCTCTGGAGGGCTGTTTGTAAACTGATTCGATGAAATACTTTGCACAAGAGCAGTAATTCCATTTATTTGTACTTGGTAATTGCTTGAGTTCTTTGGTTCATAATGGTGTACTAGTAACTGGTTTGCCAAGGCAGTAATTGCAGCCATATATACTCACAAAAATATTTAAATTGATAATAGTACAGTTTATCACAGTTGTGGTGATTTATTCAACAAGGCCGTTCGAGGTAATAAACCGGTAAGTAAGACACTAGCAAACGCTATTATGGCGCTACAGCTAAATGCTACTGTAGAACCATATGTTTCAAAGACAAATCCCATACTTACGTTTGCAACAAAAAGGGAAAAACCGGTCACAAGGTAATAGATGCCAAAACCGGTCCCGCGAAGATCGGGGTCAATGGTGTCTGCGATCATGGCTTGGAATAGTGTCTGCGTGACACTCATCTGCACACCCCAAAGAGCTGCCCCAATCATGACGCCCATAACAGAGTGGACAAGCCCAAAGCATACATTGGCTATAATGGCCACAGCGCAGCCGCAAGCCAGCAAGCTTCTTCTCCCATACCTATCGGAGAGCTTGCCTATAGGAAACCCAGATAGTGCCCCTATATTCTG
>JAFEGS010000148.1 GCA_018239705.1 Verrucomicrobiota bacterium
GCCTATACAGCGACTAGGCAACTTCATAAGGCTCTACCAAGAGGGCATCAGCGGTTTTAACCGATTTATGGATGTCTTAGAAATAGAGCCAGATATCAAGGATAGAGCGACAGCCACAGAGCTTAACTCTGTTCGAGGCAGGATAGAGTTTAAAAATGTCAGCTTTACCTATAGAGAGGGCTATGAGCATGTCCTAAAAAACATCTCCCTAAACATAAAGGCGGGAGAATATGTCGCGCTCGTAGGCCCATCAGGCGCCGGGAAAACAACCTTATGCTCGCTCATTCCACGATTTTACGAAGTGACTGATGGAGAAATAGCAGTCGATGACAAAAACATCAAAAACATGACCCTCGAATCATTGAGGAGGCATATTGGCCTTGTCCAGCAAGATGTCTACCTCTTTGCAGGGACAGTGCTCGAAAATATCGGCTACGGCAACCTGGAAGCGACTGAGGATGAAATTATCATGGCCGCCAAAAAGGCCAACGCTCACGACTTTATCAGTAGGCTACCTCATGGATATGCCACAGACATTGGACAGCGAGGCGTGAAGCTATCGGGAGGACAAAAGCAGCGCTTGAGCATAGCCCGAGCCTTCCTGAAGAATCCACCCATTATTATTTTCGATGAAGCAACAAGCTCATTGGATAATGAAAGTGAAAAAGCCGTTCAAGATGCTCTAGAAAAACTCACTGAAAACCGCACCACCATTGTCATTGCGCACCGCCTTTCAACCATACGCAATGCAAAGAGAATTATAGTCTTAACCGATAACGGGATCGAAGAAGAGGGCTCCCACAAGGAGCTGATCGATCTCAAAGGTGTATATGCAAACCTTTACAATATGCAATTAAGGGTGGAGGATATTCCTTAAGGCCTCTTTTGCTCCTGAGCGCGAATTGCCTCTTCCTCTGTAGGCAGGATATCGGTATGAGAATCAATAACTGTCATACCCGGCAATGGATCATCCATCTCTTTTATCTTAGAATATTCCACGCTTTTTAACTTCTCTAAACTCTCATTAGGAATAGTAATCTCTCGTGTGACCACTACATAGCCTTTCACTTTCCTTTCGTCCAGATTATCCATATCCTTAAAGCACATTCTGGTAATCAAAGTAATAACTGTCTTATCGCCTTTCACAGTAATAAAGCAATTCAGGCGTGATCCCTCAGGAGAGACATTGCCTAACTTTTCAAGCGCCAGCTCAGTTGCTGCAATAGTTACAGAAGCAACACTTGCCTGTCCACATAACAGAAGAAGAACATCGGTGATGTTGTTAGATCCTACCTTTTCATTGAGGGTGCGGTACGCCTTTACGGGCTGGTAAAGAGAAGGGTCTGAAGTAGAAGTAAGCACCTCACCATTGTAGGCAACGTACTCCCGAGTGAGCTCCGTTTTCACCTCTCCAGGAACTTCTACACGTTCATTACCAAATTCCATCCAGGTTTTCTTTACATCAACCGACTCTCTACCTTGAAGAATCCCTATGGTACCATTTCTAGCAGCAGTCTCTTGTGTGATCCTATCGATCTGCGCTAAGAGCTTGGTAGAATTGCTTTGCTGCTGAGCAAATGCACTGTTAATATCCCCTCGCCCTTTGTAGGTCTCTTGCAGATGTTCAAACCCTGTTTGAGCAGCTGCAATGCTTTTTCTCAACTTTCTAAGTACCCGCAGTGTGTCCTGTACATCCTCATCTCTCGCTGCCGGGCTATCAATGCGCTCTGCAATGTGCTCAATGTCTTTAGCTGTTTTGTTTTGAAAGGCCTCCATCCATGTAACTGTTGACTTTACTTCTGCAATGGTTGTACTGAATATGTGAAGGAGGTTGCGAGATATACGTTGCGAGCTTACGTCTGCTGTGCCAATAGAAACGGACACTTCTCCCTTGCCTAGCCCATCAGGGTTTGCTATCTGGATTTTTTGCCCCGGTTTTACTTGGGAAATAGCGTTCCAATTGGCCATATCGCCCGCTACATCACCATACTTACTCAACTCAGCATCTGCACTCATAAAATTCCAAAAAATTATATACACCCATATTATAGTAGTATACTATTTTTGAATTATTTACAATAAATTATTGATACTATCTGATTTTGTTTTTGAGTAATTGGGCATTCACTGCCACAATAATTATACTGGCTGAGCGTTCATTTTGTCTCCATAACTATTTCCGCTACTGTTCCCGGAGGATTTTGGTACCAACCCGGATCTTTATAATCGGTAATTCCCGTGCGCACTTTTAACACGGTAAACATCCCACCCATCTGAATAGTTCCAAATTGTCCGGCAGAGCCAAAGGGAATGAAATTGGAAGGCCCCTGCATGCCCTTCATCCCAAACATCTCCCCCATGCCTGTCTGCCCCATTGCCATATAGTCCGGTAAGAGCTTTTGGATTTTTGCTTCGATGTTGTCAAGCTTGACCCCAATCAAGTTGGGAATATCGTGCTCCATACCATTCATCATATGATGCGTTTTATGGCAATGAAACGCCCAATCTCCCGGCGCATCGGCTATAAATTCAATGTCACGCGTATCGCCAACCGGTACATTTATTGTCACTGCCTCATACTGGGCTGACGGCTTCATGCGCTTTGCTCCTTGTGCTGTTACCGTAAACTCATAGCCATGCAGGTGGATCGGGTGGCTATCCATGCTGAGATTCCCCAAACGAATCCGCACTTTTTGTCCTTTCTTTACAACGAGAGGTGCGCTCCCCGGCCAGACGGTACTATTGAAGGTAAAGTAGTTAAAATCGAGCATCACCATTGGGTTTGGAGTGGAAGCACCGATGGGTATAAACCATTCTTGAAGCATAATGCAAAAATCGCGATCAACCTTTTCTTCCTCTGTAGGCGTCTTTGGATGAATGATGAAAAAGCCCATCATCCCCATCCCAATTTGGGTCATCTCATCATAGTGAGGGTGATACATGTGTGTGCCGCTTTGTCTCAGCGTAAATTCGTACTTAAAGGTCTCTCCGGGGCCAATGGGCGCTTGCGTAAGCCCTGTAACCCCATCCATGCCATTTGGTAAAAAGATTCCATGCCAGTGAACGGTCGTCGGCTCCGGCAGCTTATTTGTGACAAATATCCGCACTCTGTCGCCCTCAACAACCTCGATGGTAGGCCCAGGAGACTGCCCGTTATATCCCCAGCAGTTGACGTTGAGCCCCGGAGCAAACTGGCGGGTAATAGGTTCTGCAGTGAGGTGAAACACCTTCACTCCATCCTCCATAGTCCAGTCAAGAGTGGTTCCATTTGGTGTCACGACCGGTGTGTAGGCAAAGAGCTGTGACAGTAATAAAAATGGCCATACATAGATTAAAAAGTAGTACATATCCCTCCTACAGCACGATCTAGTTCCACTCTCGTTACCCAGTAGTCACAAAGTGCCGTCGTGTAGGCAATCTTGGCTTGCAGCTCATGCTCTTTATTTTGTAAGAATGTGTAGATGCTTAGCCCCATTACATTGTAAAAATGTTGTGAAGCTGCAACAATCTGCTCTTGAAGCGGCAGGTACTCATTGAGATAGACTGACACGCGATTTCGATGAAGAGCAAGCTGTTCTTGCCACATTTTCACCTCTGCTACAATATCAATTTCTAACGCCTGCACTCTATGCTGGCTCTGCTTGAAGAGCGCAAAAAGACGCGCCCGATCAGCCTGTCCATGATTAAATAAAGGAAGTGCAGCGCCAAAACTTGGGCCAACAGCACTTGCCCCTTCCATGTCCTTTTCCCAAGACACACCCAATGCAGGATCTGTATAGGCCCACCACTCGGTAGTTCCACCCATCTGTGTAATGCGTTTCATCTCAAGACGAGCTTCACAGAGGTCCAGCCTTTGCGATAGGGCCTGTTTTTCCAATGCCTCAACGCAAAGCTCAGCAAGTGGCATCTCTACAAGCTCATCTGGGATATGCCATGAAGCTACACTTGGCCGCAGTCCAAGAAGGGTATTCATTTCTTTGCGCAGACGAATAATCGTAGACTGTGCCAGAGCAGCTGCCAATTTTGCCTGAAGAAAGCGATCCATGTGCCTTTGCAGTTCTAACTCATTAATAGTACCGGCCTTGTACTGCTTATGCGCAAGGCTACTACTTGC
>JAFEGS010000149.1 GCA_018239705.1 Verrucomicrobiota bacterium
AAAATGCAACCCTTTGTGTCATGGTCTGTGCACAGGAGAGCACGCTCTTTGACGAGATGCAAAAGGAGATACGCAAACTCGACTTTAAAGAACAGGAGCTCGGCATTTGCTGCTTTGCAGATGATGGACTCTACTATTTTGGGTATATCGTCCTCAGCACCGATGCCGATACACTGATCTCCTTCCAGGAGGTGCTCCAGAGGGTGCTGACGCAGTTTGCAAAAACCAAGAAAAATGTGCCTACGCTCAATATAAGCCTTCCTCGCCCTACATCACTTCTCGACCCGCGTATCGGTACAGACAGGACCTCGGGCATTGTCATTAAGATGCTTTATGAAGGGCTCCTTCGCGTAGACCCATCTGGAAGGCCGACACCGGCAGTAGCAGCAGCAGTAAAAGTATCGGCTGATAAAAAGCAGTACATCTTCCAGCTGCGACAGACAAAATGGACCAACGGACGACCCGTTACTGCTCACGATTTTGCATATGCCTGGAAGAAGGTGCTCGATCCCCACTTCAAAACCCCCTATTCCTACCTCTTTTACCCTATTAGAAATGCAAAGCGTATCAAGCTGGGGCAGCTGCCTATCGAGCAGGTGGGCATTATTGTACGAGATGACCACACCCTGGAAGTGCTTATGGAGCACCCAGCTCCCTACTTCTTAGAGCTGACTGCCCACTGGATCTACTCCCCCCTCTGTAAAGAGGTCGATGAATTAAACCCCGGCTGGGCCTACTACGGCGACGATACCTACGTCTGCAACGGACCATTCCGCCTTGCGAAATGGAATCGAAACAGTGAAATCCAGGTACTGAAGAATGACCTTTACTGGGAGGCAGAGGCCGTACGGACAAGTCAAATAAATATTTCAATCATAGAAGATCCTCATCGGGCACTCTCGCTCTACGAACGGGGCGATCTCGATTTTATAGGCGAGCCTCTTTCTGAGATCCCCCATGAAGCCTTTAAGATCAGAAATTTTGAAAATAAAATTATCACTCACCCCATTACAGCCGTCCATTGGTACGAATGCAACCTCCAGATGGCTCCCTTCTCATCTAAAAAATGCCGTCAAGCCCTGGCAATTGCACTCAGCAGAAAGGACCTTATCGAAAAGATCTTCTCAGGGATAGAAAAGCCTGCCTTCAGCATCTTGCCGCCGGGCCTTTCGCAGCATAAAGAGCCCTATTTCCGAGACAGCAACCCGCTCCTTGCCAAACAGCTCTTTCATGAAGGGCTGCAAGAGCTTGGAGTGACATTCAAAGAGCTGGGACCATTTTCCATCTGCTGCTCTGACCAGCCCACTCACCACTTAATTGCCCATGCAGCTTCTAAGCAGTGGAAAGAGATACTGGGGCTCGATTGCAAAATCGAGATCTGCAAATGGGACCGCTTCATGGAAAAACGGCTCGAGCGGGCCTTCCACATTATGGCAACTACCTGGTATTCATGGGTGTATGATCCAAGCTATAACCTTGAGCACCTCTCCTACCCATCAAATGAGATGAACGTTTCGGGATGGCATAATGCATCCTACACCGAATATTTCGAAAAGGCACAGCATTGTCTCGATAAAAAAGAGCGATTGTCACTTCTTCATGAGGCTGAGAATATCGTTATGGAGGAGATTCCTGTAATTCCTGTATTTTATTACACCTTTAAGTACATGAAAAAGGAGCATTTGAATAATATCTATCTTTCGCGCCTTGGTCAAATTGACTTTAAATGGGCAAGCGTAAATTAAAAGATGGAGGCCCTTATGGCTACAGTAACAAAGCGGCTTATATGTATGAGCATGCTGCTCCTTGCCGTAGGATGTAACACAGAAAACTCAAGTTCTACAAAAGATGATAAACAAACAGAGAAGGTCAAAAAGCAAGAAGTAAAATCTGATGCAAAGACAGTAAAGTTCTACCTTCAGCGAGAGCCTCTTTCAATGGACCCAAGAAAGGGTGGAAACCGCGGCTCTGCTATTGTTCTCAGAGAGCTATTTGAAGGCCTGATGCGCATCAACTCTAAAGGTATCCCTGCCTATGCTGCAGCAAAAGATGTCGAACTCTCAGAAGATAAATGCACCTACCGCTTTACCTTACGCCCAAGTGTCTGGTCTAATGGCATGCCTGTGACCGCCTACGACTTTGAGTACGCGTGGAAAAGTAACCTCTCGCCACAAACGACCACATGCTATTCGTATGCCTTCTACTGCATCAAAAATGCGCGCCAGGCCCGCATGGGTGATGTGAGCCTCGATGAAGTGGGCATCAAAGCAGAAGATGCAAACACGCTCGTTGTCACGCTTGAACATCCAGCTCCCTACTTTATTGAGCTGACATCAAACCCTATCTACTCTCCTGTATGCAAAGCCGTCGTAGAAAAGAGTACCAGCTGGTGCAATGATGTGGGCCCCGAGTATGTCTGTAATGGACCCTTTGTTCTTGATCAATGGAAACACCGCTCTGAGATCGTCCTGGCAAAAAATCCCTCCTACTGGGATGCGCCGTCAGTGGCTGCTCAAAAAATTTCTTTCCCTCTGATAGAAGATCCACAAACTGCTCTGAACATGTTTGAATCGGGCTGCATTGACTGGGCAGGAGACCCTTTCGGTGCGCTTCCCCTGGAGGCAATCCCTCGCCTAAAAACACATAATCTGCTTCAGGCGCACCAGATTGGAAATGCCGACTGGATGGAGCTCAACACCAGCCACCCGCTCCTCTCTTCTGCAAAGATCAGAAATGCCATGGCAATGGCTATTAACAGGCAAGATATTGCCGATCACCTTCTTCAAGGAGGAGAAAAACCGGCCTATAGCATTCTGCCAACAACTCTGACTCTTCTTAAGCAGCCAACATTTAAGGATAATGATACGGTAGTAGCTGCCCAGCTTATGGAAGAGGGCCTTCGAGAACTTAATCTGAGTAGAGACAGCCTTCCTGTCTTAGGTCTTAGCTTCCCTTCAGAGACTCGAGACAAGCTTGTCGCCGAAGCCATCCAGCAGCAGTGGCAAAAGGCACTAGGCGTCAAAGTAGTGCTGAAGCCGACAGACCGAAACGCACACCTCAATCTCTTGTCTACCGGCAGTTTTGACACTGCTCTGGTCTCCTGGTTTACCTTCTTCCATGACCCCATCTACAACCTGGAGTTCTTGAAGTACAAAACGGGCAGCTTCAACTCGACAAACTGGGAAGATCCCTACTACATTTCACTTCTTGACCTATCAGACGAAGAGCCCGATACGGAACGGCGAAATGCGCTGCTGTGCGAAGCTGAAGAGGTTCTGATGAAGGCTATGCCGGTTATCCCTATCTGCTACAATACATCGTTATTCGTGAAAAACCCAAAAGTGACCGGCGAGGGCCTCTCACCCATTGGCGTCTTTGAATGGAAAAGGGTTGATCTCGAAAGCGGAACGCTGATTGTGAATAAGTTGTGAAATCGGTCACAGGCGAGGGAAAGGGAAAGCAAGAACATTATTGGCCGATATTTTTCTTGCGCATTTCCTGCCTAATCTTGTTCTCGATCTCGGCTGCTTGCTGCTCCTGAATTTTTTTCTCAAGTTCCTTTATTCTATTGCGTACATTTCCACGTTCTGGGGACTCTCCTGAACGCTCTGCCTTGCTGTCCTCCTTCACTTGCTTTTCGAGCTCTTTTAAAGCCTCAAGCTCCTTATCTTCTGTCTCTTCATGTACAGAGGCACCCTTCTTTGCCACATCGAGCTCTGCTTGGATCTCCATGTCTAGTAGGTCTAACTTTGGCTCTGTTCCATCCTGTGAGGTCTTCGTCGGTAGATTGATTGGCTGAGCAAGTTTTTCCATAGGAGCTTGAATACCGAAACCTTCAGAGAACTCGTCTAATTGTCTCCGCGTTGTAGCATGCTCTTGTGCAAATTGTTTTTCTATATCCTTAAATTCAGATTTTTTAGGAACTTCTGCTGTTTTCTTCTCTTCTACGTGATGTTCCTCTGGCTTCGCCTCTTCTACTATAGCCTGAGAGGGTGGTTCATGCGTTGGTTCAGGTGTAGAGCCTACATCCACCTTCTCTTCGCCATACTCTTCCTTCATCCGACTCTTAAAATCTGCATCCATATC
>JAFEGS010000014.1 GCA_018239705.1 Verrucomicrobiota bacterium
ACGAAGACATCCCCAATAACCTTCTGGACAAGCTGTAGAGCCGCAGCAGGTAGTGGAGCGGGGGTTTGATTTTCTCCTGCTCCCGGCAGGAATTTTTCCTGCATGGACAGAATGCCATTTTGCGCAACAGCCATGCTTGGAGGCAGTACAGTGATCGTGTCATTACCAATGACGCCGACCGTGAGCTCCATCCCTACGATTAGCTCCTCTAGCAGTGCAACCTGTTTGGATGAGGTAAAGAAGGTATCTAAAATTGAGGCAAGCTCGGCTAGGTTTCCTGCCTTATGTACCATGACACTGCAGCCATCATCGTGAGGTTTGACCACTAATGGGAAAGAGAGCTGGGCTTTTTTGATCTCAGCAGACAGAAAATGGTCGCTGCCGAGAGCTAACCAATCTGCTTTGGAGATGAGGTGGCTGTTTGGAACGTGAAATCCTTGCGCGCGCAAGAAATTATTAGTTTTAAACTTATCGATACAGAGCGCGCTTGCGAGAACTCCTGGACCATTATAGGGTAGGCCGAGTGTTTCGATGGCGCCCTGTACAGCACCATTTTCTCCTTTACCACCATGAAGGCCAATGAACACAAAGTCGCAAATGGCAGGAAGATCTGACCATAGCACCTGTAGCTCCGGTGTAACAAGCCCTGCAATGGCTTTTGTGCTGTTTTTGATCAATAGTTTTTGATCAAGCCTGAATAGCTCCATGGAGTCATTGACGAAGAGGGGAATGGCTTCATATTTTTGTGGAGAGAGCTTGTAGCAGACATTTCTTCCCGATTCAAGCGAGGTCTCACGCTCGTTTGAGTCGCCTCCAAGAAGTACGGCTACGCGGATTTTAGGTATAACAGATGAAGACATAGAAAAGGCCTTTGCATGGTGCTGAGCAGTTATTCCGTAGGAGCGAAGCTCTTGCTCAATCAGAAAGTTAATCAAATCGGTATGGCTCATTCCATGCTCTGCTGCTTGATGAAAGAGAAAGGTGGTCGGAGACATGCCTGTAAGTGAATTGGGATCGACAAGTACCACTCTTCCATCGGGTGTCAAAAAGCCGTCGATACGAGAAATGGTGTTGAACTGCAAAACTTCACTTGCGCGCCTGCAGGCGTCGCAGATACGCACTCGAGCTTCTTCGCTACATCGAGCAGGAGTGACTTTAAGCGCGCGTCCTGGCATATATTTTTGTTCGTAATCAAAAATATGAGATTTTTCTTCAATGACCACTTCAGTAAGTGGGAAAGAGACATATTCAGAGCCCTTTTGCAGGGTAACACAGACAAATTCCATCCCGCTCAGCTTTTCTTCCACAATCACTCCCTGCTTCCTTCGTGGGTCTACGCTACTCGCTGTTTGACACGCCGGTAAGAGATCATTTGGGTCGGTGACACTGGCAATACCGAGACTAGAGCCCTCATGGGCTGGTTTGACAATAACGGGGAGGGAGAGCCCTTTTTGTTCAAGACGAGATAGAAGCTGCTCTTTGGTAAGGGTGTGTAGCTCTTTTGGTGTGATGGAGATACCATGCGCTACATCAATTCCATGAGCGATCAGGTAGGCCTTCTGTACAATTTTATCCATCCCAAGGCTGCTTCCAAGGACTTTTGCGCCAAGGTAGGGGATGCCCATGATCTCAAGCATGCCTTGAACGGTGCCATCTTCGCCGTAGCGACCGTGCACAGCCAGGTAGACGAAGTCAACAATTTTCTTTAATCGGTCCCAGCTGACTTGAGCCCCCTCTTTGGGGAGGCGGGCGAGAAAGTCTGCGATCTTACCGCGATGCAAAAAATGGTGCGGTAAGAGGTAGAGCTCGCCTGTCTCTGTTTGAAAAAGGGGTATGATGTCGTAGTTGTTCGTATCGAGATGATCGCAGATAGTACGGCCGGAGTTAAAAGAGACCTCGCGTTCAATTGATTTACCACCCATCAGAACGGCAATGCGCAGTTTAGCCATTTGCCAGCACCTCAATACCGGGAAGAGTGCCAAACTCCATATATTCTAAGGAGGCGCCTCCTCCTGTGGAGACATGTGTCATGGCATCTATAAGTTGGATCTGCTGCAGTGCGGCTATTGAATCTCCCCCCCCAACAATAGTAATAGCCTCTTTTAATGCCGCCAGGCGTCGTGCTAACCCAAATGTGCCTTTTGCAAAGTTTGGAAACTCAAAGACGCCTACAGGGCCGTTCCAGATCACAGTTTTTGCATCAGATAGGGCGTGAGACCACTCTTCGAGCGTTTTTTGTCCGATATCCATGCCTTGATAGCCCTTTTCGATACCGGATGGCATTGTAAAGGTTTTGTGAGGAGCATCGCTTTGAAACTGCGTAGCAGCTACCACATCACTAGGAAGATAGAGCTTTACCTTTGCAGCGCTGCACATATCAATAATCTCAAGCGCTGTGCCTATCTGGTCCTCTTCTATGGGAGAGTCTCCGACAGGAATCCCTTTAGCCTTTAAGAAGGTGTAGGACATGCATCCACCAAGCATGAGGGCATCAACTTTTGTACTGAGCGATTTGAGAACGCCAATTTTGGTCGAGACTTTCGCGCCGCCGATGATGGCGTAAAAGGGCCGTTTGGGGTTTTTCAGGGCAGTTCCTAAAAAGTTGATCTCTTTTTCTAAGAGAAAACCAGCTACCGCTTTTCCGGGAAAGTGAGTGGCCACTGTGGTTGTAGAGGAGTGGGCTCGATGTGCTGTGCCGAAGGCATCGTTTATATAGACGTCAGCGAGTCTTGCCAGTTTTGCAGCAAAAGAGGGGTCTATTTCCGGCTTTTCCTCAGCCGGATAGAAACGAACATTTTCGAGGAGCACGACCTCTCCAGGATTCATCTTAGCTATAAGCGCTTCAACCTCATCTCCAATGCAGTCAGGCGCAAAGAGCACAGGCTTTCCTAGAAGTTCTGACAGCCTTTTTGCACAAGCAGCTAGGCTATATTCGGGTGATTTCCCTTTTGGCCTTCCAAGGTGGCTGATGAGAATAGCCTTTCCTTGCTGCTGCAAGACGTAGGAGATTGTGGGTAGCGAGGCTACGATGCGGGTATCGTCACTGATATTCCCTTGCGCATCTAGTGGAACATTAAAGTCTACGCGGATAAGAACACGCTTATTGCGAAGATCTAAATCACGAATGGATGTAGTCATGTGCCTCCTGTCGCTTAGCAATACGTTGACCTACAATAAAGCCAAGCCATGAGATAGCAAGAGAGAGCATTTCCGGAAAGAAGGTAACTGCAAACAGGTGGCAAAGGCAAAAACTTGTAGCCCCAAAAATCATGGAGAGCATAGCCCCAAGGTTTGAAATAGCTGTGGCACGCTCTGATAGTGCAGCCATGACAAGAGGAACAAAAAGGCAGACGACGACAAGCTCGTAGCTTGTAAAGACGAGATCGGGAATTCGGCATTCGATATGGGAGCAGGCAAAGGCGACAAGGCCGGTGGCTAGGGTCCAAACTCCAGTTCCAAATATGGGATCGGATGCCTTGATGCGAGCTGAAAGTGATCTAAAAAGGGATAAAATACCGCACATAAGCGCGAAAAGGAGGATGTAGGTGCAGCATTTGATAAGCATTGTATTTTCTACAGCGCTGGTAGGGGCAATGTCGCCGCAAGTGAGCTCTGCTTCGATAGCCTTACCAGCCATGCCGCAATAGGCCGGGACGAGCGAAATGAGAAAGAGGATCAATCCCGAAAAGAGCGATGCAGTAAGCGTTTTTGATTTTGAAATCTTAAAAGAGATGTTTCTAATCGTTTTTGGTTCGAAAAAGACAAAGAAGCAAGGCATGAGAAGGTATGAAGTGAGCTTGCTGTCTATGTCTTGAGCTACGTTATCTCGTACTTCACTAAGCAATAGGGTGCTACTCGAGGGGGAGTGTGACAGGAAGTAGGCGGTACTGAAGACGGCGATAATAAGCCCTGCTTGAAAAATATCTGTCCGCGCGGTCGTTTGCTGCATTCGCTGGAGAGCGAGAAATATAATTGACATCCATATTACAATGAAAAAGAGCTCTTGATCTATTCCAATAGTCTTTAAGAGGCTTTTTAGGGCCATTGCTTGTGCGATGAGAAGTCCTAAAAGGGCTACAAAGAGGAGAAGTGAGGAGGCCTTTTTGAGCCATTCGCTCCCGTAGTGTGTATAGAAGACATCAGAGATGTCTGTGAACTGCAGTTTATGTAGCTTTGTGCCTATGCCCAGGCCGAGTGCAAGCAGCCCGATTGATGTTCCCAGCGGGTAGAGGATGGCAAATACGCCGTCGTAGTAGGCAAGCTCTGCTGTGTAGAGAAGAGAGCAGGTGCTTACTTGAGTTACCAAAAAGGTAGCAAAGAGGGAAAACCAGCTGAAATGACGACTGGCAAGGGAGGTTTCTCGTGATGCTATCTTGTAGCAGATCACAGCGAGAGCGAAGATTGACAGTACAATAAAAACGGAAAACCCCATTGCCTCCACGCAGTATAAAGAGGTTCGTGAACGTTCCCGAGCCCGTGCCCGTGCCCGGATTTCTCCCCATGGGCAAACGTGTAAAACGACCCCTAGAAGCTTAAGTATTGCAACCTTGGATTAATAACGCAAGATTCGTTACGGGATAAATAATTATCGCTGCAACTCATTGATTGTACGTATCTTGCGAACAAAAAAATTGCACACAATGTGAAACCCTGCTGTTTATGTGAATGTGTTGACAAAAAGTAAATGATTTGACACAATTTTCATCAAATTGTCAACACATGAGAAAAGAATGAAATCGCGCAAAATCTTTGAAAGGTACATCCAAATTGCCGATGTCTTAGGCAAGATGTTCCCACACGTTTTAGAAATAGCTCTCCACGACTTTAGTGATCTGGATCACTCCATTGTTCATATCGTCAACGGGCACATCTCCCAGCGCAAGATAGGGGATGCAGCAAGCGAGTTAGGTATTCGCCGTCTATTGAGTGAAGAGGATATCCCGGATGTTTTAGTGAACTATATCAATCAAAATAGCAGGGGGCAAAAATGTAAATCGGCGTCAATGGCTATCCGAGATGATAGTGGAAAAATGATCGGGGCGTTCTGCTTGAATTTCGACCTTTCGCAATTTGAACAATTCCACAGGTTTCTTGAGTTCTTCATGGCCGGCGAGATGAACCCCTTAGTAGGAGCCCATGATATTACTGACAAGCATGTGACAAATGAAGAAGAGATCCAGCAAGAGATTAAAAATTACCTGCTTCAGAATGGTTTGAGTGCCATTCAGCTTACATACAAGGACAAGCAGGATATTGTGAAGTATCTTCACCAAAAAGGATTCTTCAAAAAACGGAGTGCAATCACGGCAATCTCCGCTTCGCTGCAACTCACAAGGCAGTGTATCTATAACTACTTAAAGAGAGGGAATAAAAATGTCTCCTAATGATTGTATCGAAGCAAGAGAGAGGATTTCTCCGTACTTGCAGCAAACGCCTATGATAAAAAGCGATGCTCTGGAGCAAATACTGGGGTATGAGAGCCCCATCTATCTGAAACTGGAGTGTGAACAGCCGACAGGAAGCTTCAAAGTACGCGGGGCGTTTAATACGCTCCTTCAGCTAGATCCGCACATAGAAAAGGTGGTGGCTTTTTCTAGCGGAAATTTTGCCCAGGCTGTCGCCTTTGGATCTGCTAAGTTACATAAGAAAGCGACGATTATAATGCCGAAAAACGCTCCGCAAAAGAAAATCGATGGTACGCGTAACTTAGGAGCTGAGATCTTGTTCTGCGGCGAAAGGCATGAGGATGGGGAGCTTATCGTCAAGGAGCTTGTCGAAAAAGAGGGATATCATGCTCTTCATCCCTTCAATAGCTATCAAACAATGGCAGGTCAAGGCACAATTGCTCTTGAAATTCTCGAAACCAATCCGCAAATGAAGCATTTTTTCTCTCCTGTAGGTGGCGGAGGTCTTTTGAGTGGCTGTGCGACGGTTTTCAAGGCTTTTAATGAAGCAGCAGTAATGTATAGTGTGGAACCACTTGGCGCCCATGATTTCTATGAATCTTTTCAGGCAAAAAGGCATATCGCCTTTGAGAAAACGAATACAATTGCAGACGGTTTACGGGCTGTTTCTGTGGGAAAATTGAACTATCCCATTTTGATGTCAACAGTAGATAAAGCTTTAGCAGTTACCGAAGAGAGAATCATCGAAGCTATGCGCTTTCTGTGGAAGCACCATGATTTAGTTGTTGAGCCCTCCGGTGCGGTTGCTTTGGCCGGATTTCTTTCCGTGCACAAAGGGCTGCAAGGCGAGGTAGTAATTCTTGTTACAGGCAAAAATGTAGACCCAGAGTCATTCACAAAATGGATAGAAGGTAAATAAACATGAAAAAATTTTAACTGCCGTAGCTCCAGCAGCTATCGGACCCTACTCACAGGCAATTGTGGTTGAAGGAAGCCGCTCTCTTGTTTTTGTATCAGGCCAGCTGCCCATTGATCCCAAAACAGGAAATCTTATCCAAAGAGATATCGCAGCCTTAACTAAGCAAACATTAGATAATATCGAGGCAATCCTGCTTGCCAGCTCAAGCAGTCTCCACAATGTTGTGAGAACAGAGGTTTTCTTGGTAGATCTAAAAGCAGATTTTCAGGGGATGAATGAAGAGTATGCGAAGCGCTTTAATCCCGAATCGCCTCCAGCTCGTCAAACCATTCAGGTAGCTGCCCTTCCTAAAGGCTCTCTGATAGAAATATCCTGTATTGCTTTGCTTATAAGCTGAGAAAGGGGTTCGCTGATTGAAAAAAGGAACTGCCATTTTTGCGCCGAGCAATCTCTGAACGCAGAGAATAGAGCAGGTCCTGATCGAAATCTTGATTTACTGCCCAGAAGAGGTAATTGATGGGAAGTTCTCTCATAGGACGTCCCTTATGCTTGCCAAGGGGCATATTTTTCATAAGGATGGGCTTTGAAAGAGCTGCCTGTATCTGCTCTGTCGTCTTGAAGTTCTTGGAGAGCTGCTTAAAGACCTGGATGTTGACAACTACATCGCTCATAGCTCTATGAGCGCCCTCTGCTTGAATATTAAAGTGCTGTCTAAGCATCTCCAGTGAATTGGAGGGGCTGCCGCCGTAGAGTCTTGCCAGCCTCAATGTGTCGAAAGAGGCATTATTTTTGATCGAGCAGGGGATATTACTGGCGCTTGCAGCATTTGCGATCATATCGATGTCAAAGAGAATGCCATGGCCAATGATTGGGTGCTCACCTATGAGTGTGAGGAGTGGCAGCAGCACTTTGTCGATAGTAGGTTGACCTCGCACCATTTCTTGGGTGATATGGTGGATGGCGATAGAAGCGGAAGGGATCTCAATCAGTGGGTCTACAAGGGATTCAAAATGCTCAAGTTCTGCATCAAGCGTGAACTTAATAGCAGCAACCTCGATGATTTGGTCAGTTTTATTGAGGCCTGTAGTTTCACAGTCAAGGCAGACAAATGTCTGTTGTTTGAGGTTGGGCATTAGCGTGTCTCCTTAATAATGAGTCGCTGGAGCTCTAGAGTGCCCTGGTGGGTCTTACTGGAGTGGTGTAGATAGGTGAGATTGTCGAACGGGAGCTGCTTTAAAATAGCCTGTGTTGCTTTCTCTCTTTCAGATGCGAGAAGCTTATCTATTTTTGAAAAAATAATTACTATTGGAATTTTGGTCCAGGCAGCCCATTTGAGAAATTGGAGGTCTTCTTCGTTTGGCAAACGGCGTATGTCGAGGAGGAAGAGGATGAGTGCCAGACTTTTTGACTCTTCAAGATAGGTCTGGACCATGGGTCCCCACTGCTTTTTTACCTCAGGAGGCACTTTTGCATAGCCATAGCCGGGAAGATCTACAAAAATGAGGCTATCATCGACAGAAAAATACGAAAGTCCTTGCGTCTTCCCTGGTGTAGAAGAGGTTTTAACAAGCTTTTTACTGTGAAAGAGGTCATTGAGGAGGGTCGATTTGCCGACATTGGACCTTCCAGCTACAGCAATTTCAGTCAGAAGCTTTCCAGAAGGGCCTTTTATTTTTGGGTAGTGTTCCGGTAGAATGGCTGTCTTAATAAATTGAGCCTTCCTCCAATCAAACGATTTCATTTCGACACCTCAATAGTGCGTATATTGTCTCCAACATGGGTCATGGAGATAGAGATGGTCTTAGGGGGTAGTATAGCGTGTATACGCTCCGCCCACTCGATGCAGCAGATCCCATGCTGTTCTAAGCATTCATCGAAGCCCATATCTAAAAAATCTTCAGCCCCTCGCAGCCGGTAGAGATCGAAATGGTACAGGGGAGGCTCACCTTGGTAGATGTTGAGGTATTGAAAGGTCGGGCTACTCACAGCGTGCTCTGAAATGCCTACGATCTCTTTGGCAATAGCCTTAATAAAGGTCGTTTTTCCTGCACCCAGCTGCCCAAAAAAAGCCAGGATATCACCTGGCTTGAGCTCTTTTGCAATTGAGCACGCAATTGAATGAGTCTCTTCAATTGAAGAGGCATAATAAAGACCCATTATTCTTCTTCTTCAACCTCTCCAATCCACTTCTCGACGTAGGGAAGGCATTCAGGGATCTCAGAGAGTGTTTCTACAAACGCAGCAATCTTATCATCTGTAAGCTGCTGCTGGATAAATGACATAAAGGACTCTTCAATCTGGTAGCGACTTTGGCTCTGGACTTCTTGCAGAGTCACTTTTTTGAGGTAGTTTGCTCTAAAATCATCTAAAACAGCCTCCTTAGAGTGGTAGATCTTGCCGTTTATGGCTGAGGAGAAGACTACCTTAATGAGCGGAGCCTTGGGCTTGTTCTTGCTAGCATAGGCTTTGATCACTTCAGGGTCTTCAGAGATGAAAAAGCGCTTTACCTTTAACCCGCCAACCCGCTCTGTATTTTCCGGACATTTCGATACCCACTCATAGATGGCATCTTGCGGATTTGGATTGGTATTGTCGCCAAAGACCTTTCCTGTGAAGGGGCAGATATAGATTTTTTTGGTCTCATCATCTACGCTTGATGTGGTATAGCCAATTTTGATCTCGGTCTCTCTCCAAAGCTTTCCTTCAGTCTCCAAGAGTTTTTCAGCTTCATTGACATCGCGATATACAATTTTGTCTTTTAAGAATACGACAGGCTGCAGTTGATGTTTCTTCTCAATATAGTACAGGTAGGTGCCTATCAACTCTGGGCGCTTGGCGCTTTCCAAATAATCTTTTATAAAATGCTGCATATCAGCAGTAAGTGACACTTTAGTCATTGGTACCTCGTAAATCTAAAAGGAAGTAGTTTACAGAAGAAAATCATTTTAATCAAAAGGTAATAAAGCCTACCCTAATGTTGCTGCTAGCGTTTCAAAAAATGATAGCCAGTGGTTGCCAAAAAAATAGCCGACAGAAAGGAAGGTCGTTACCCAAATAAGGGCTCCGGAGTAGGCGAAGATGGCAAAATCTCTAAATTCCAGCGTCGATATTCCTGCGCAGAGGCCGGTAAAGTGGCGCAGGCCCGGAATAAAATAGCCAATAAAGAGAGTCCACTTTCCATAATGGGCAAACCAGTCGTGTGCGCGCTGCAGCTTCGCTTCAGTCAGCCCTACTCGACTTCCATATTTTTTTATTAAAGTGAGGCCTGCTCGACAGCCGATGAGGTAGCTGATACTGATACCAATTATCGAGCCTGCAAAGGCAGCTAGAAGCGTCGGAAAAAGGGAGAGCTCTCCTTTGAACAGCATGACGCCGGTCAAAATCATAAGGGGCTCACCTGGAATCGGTAAGGCGATGATTTCTAAGGCAAGGAGTCCAAATAGGGCGATGCCGCCATACTGGCTGATCCACAAATTGAAGGTCTCTAGAGTTGGTAAATATTCCATAGTATTATACTTAAGTTTAAAAGCGATAGTATCAAAAATTCTTTTTCTTGTCATCAATTATTTTACGCTCTATGATTTCCCCTGTAATTTATGAGGAGAGAGTCGTGAGCAGTACAGTCCAGCAGGTAGATCATTCAGTAATCGAAGCTCTAAACCAATTTTTTCAGCGAGCAATAGCGAAAGCGTTCCCTGAGCAAACTGAGTCAGTCGACATCACGCCTAGCACACAAGAATCATTTGGCCACTACCAGTGTAATAGTGCGATGAAGATGGCCAAGGTCTGTAAAGAAAATCCTCGGGCAGTAGCTCAAAAAATAGTTTCGATGTGCCAGGAAGATCCAGCTCTTGCGGGATTTATTAAGCGCCT
>JAFEGS010000150.1 GCA_018239705.1 Verrucomicrobiota bacterium
AGTTCTAATTCTGGCATTTAGTTACAATTTCTGTTACAATTAACCGCTCGGAGATTGTATGACAGAAGTAGTAACAGATACCCACCATACTGAATGTATAGTAAAGGTTTTGGTTTACATAGAGGAGCACCTCGACGAGGAGCTGGCTCTCAAGCGTTTGGCCAAGATCGCCCATATTTCTCCCTACTATTTTCATCGCCTCTTCCGCGCCTATATGGGCGAGACGCTGGCTGAATATGTCAAGCGACTCCGCGTGCAGCGAGCAGAAGGACGCCTGCAGTATTCAGACGTATCTATCACAGAGCTCGCACTGCAGCTTGGCTATGAAACGCCATCGGCATTCACCAAGGTGTTCAACCAGGTCAAAGGGCTGTCGCCTAGAGCCTATCGAAAGATCATGAAACGCACAAGTCTTAAGGCGCACTATACACACATACCCGACTATGTTGAGAGAGAAGAAGAGGCAGTTCTCTTTGTTCGCCGCGTGGGTGACTACAATGAAGTGCCTGAGCTTGCCTTTACTGCCTTAACCTCGGCAGTTCCTACTGAACAAATCAAAGTCTACTACAGTATCGCTCTCGATGATCCGGACGTTGCTGGGCGAGAGAGATGCCGCTTCGATGCATGCGTCAGTATCAATGGAGAAGTTTTGCCGAAGGGGGAAGTGGGCAAGAAGGTTCTTCGCGGTGGACGATTTGCAGTCTTCACCCACAAAGGCCCCTGCCGTGATATTGAGAAGACCTATGAGGAGATCTTCTTAGGCTGGTATCCCACCTCGAACCGGACGATTGCCGATGCGCCCAGCTACTGTGAACATATCAACTGCGACCGCGTTATACCGGAAGCAGAGCACATCACAAAAATTTACATTCCCCTTCAAAAATAAGAGATATCCAGATGAAAAAAATATTTCTTTCTATTTTTCTTTTTTGCAGTACAGCGCTTTTCGCTTCTTCTCCAATCCTCATCGTGGGAGGCGGTCCCTCCGGTCTTGCTGCAGCCATCGAGGCAAAGCAGGCAGGTGCAGAGGTCGTGATCGTAGAAAAGCGGCGTGGCTACACGCGTGAACAGGTCCTCTTTCTCACGGGAGATTCAGTGCAGCGCTTGAGGCGGTGGGGCGTTGAGCTGCCCAGTATGTGCACAAAGGAGCTGCAGGGGAGATCGATTGGCCTTGTTGCCATCAACCATCTTGAAGAGGGCCTTGCCAGGCGGGCAAGCGAGCTAGGTATTGAGAGGGTTGAGGGAGCATTTCTTGGCTTTGGTTCCGCGCAAACAGCGGTCATTGCTGGCAAAAATGGAGAAGAGCTGATTCCCTATGACATCCTTGTAGCGGCCGATGGGGCGCATAGCAGCGTTCGCAAAGCGCTTGGGATACCTTTACTAGAGCTTGGTAAGGGCAAGGGGGCCTCTGCGGTCATTCCCCTGCCGCCAAAGCCTCGAGGGTTTGACATCTCGCCTCCCCTCATCCACGGCGAGCTTTTCCTCCGCAGGATTAAAACACCCGAGGCAAGCATTGTCTTCACGCAAAGCCCATCGGATGGCTCATGTGCGTCTCTGCTACAGGCCATCGCCGAAGAAGGCTGGGAGGAGGAGATGAGCCAGATAGCAGAAGGAAAAGCCTTTTGCATCAGCGACGTTGAGATCTCTCTGCAGCAGGTATCTGCCTTTTTTGATGAGGGAAGGAACGCTATCGTGATTGGAGATGCGGCAGCTACCGCCAGCTTTTTTAAAGGCATGGGAGCCAATACGGCGCTCAAGACGGCAGAGATAGCTGGGCAGTTTTTCAAAGAGAGGGGGGTGCAAGAGTTTGATGAGGCAATGAGAGCTGCTACCAATACGCTCATTGAGGAAAGCCGCTTTCTATTTCCTTCTATCAAAAAATAATTATATTATACTATTTGCCAAATATGTGAGGATATGCCAATATAAAATTTAATAGAGAGCGCATTATGGAACCACGTATTGACTTATCAGCGTATGCAGGTCGCGATTTAACTGTTGATGAGCTTGCTGCGATTGGCAAGAAAGCAACAAAAAAACCTGGAAAAGTGTTGATTTCTACGAAGCATCTTCTCGATCACAAGAAGAACGATGAATATGTGAAGATTGGAAAAAAACAAATAAAAATTATAAATGAATCAAGAATAAAAAGTGTAGCAGCAGAAAAACATCTATCTCCATCATTGATTGAGGGTAAACTGCAGCTTGAAAACCACCTATACACTAACGATGAAATTCTATTCATAGCTGTGAATGAACAGGAAATAAAAAATATTGTTATTGGAATGCCAAATGCAATTGAACTATTTGACATCGTGAAATTTAGCGATCTCCCTGATGCAGCGAAGCCACTTACTGAAGAAGGGAAGGAGGTAGCAACAGCACTCACTGGATTGTACAAAGAGCTGAAGCCGGCAACCAAAAAAGAAAAAGAAATTCTTGACATCTGTATTGATCAACTGTTTCCCAAGGGTTCAACTACCATAAATGGGTTTATAGAGAAAAAAGAAGAAATAAAAAAATTACGTAGCGAATACACATCATTGCTGGCTAAGGCAATAAACAATGATGAAGTGATAGAAAAATACATTAGGTCAGCAATTACTAGACCTGACCATTCGATCAATAGAGAAATGGCACGAGCATTCCTTCACTCTTCTCCGGAAGCGCAGCTGCATGCTATTCTACCAGCGTTCCTTAAAGAGGCCAGAGAAATTGATGAGGGGCTTGCCCGTGTATATATCGAAAATATCTTTAAGAAAAACCCAGAAACATCCCTGCAGCATGCTATCGGTATACTGGAAGTACTTAATGACGAATTTAAAATGGACAAAAAAGGTTTTAAGGAAATACACGATAAAATCTTTATTGAAGGAAATGGGGATGTTACACAATTTACTATAGAGCTGGCAGTACATAGAAATCATTTACCCAGTGTGCCACAAGAAAAGGAAGAGGTGCCTATTGCACAGCCTGAGCCAGTATCAGAGCCAATCCCATTAGTGGAAAAGAGTGTTGACACTATATCTAAACTTATAGATTCTCTTTTAAAAAAAACAGACGCAATCACCGTAGATGGGAGTAATAAAGAAAATATTGATCGACTGAAAGGGTTGTTAACAAAAGTGAAAGAAAACGAACTCTTGAAAAAAGAGCTGAATCAGCTCCTAGCAACTGGACTTTCTGATGAATCCAAAGAAATACAAAAATTAACTAAAATTCTAAATGGATTAGTAACTTATCAGGAAAGCGGTCAGATCAATGAGGATTTAAAAAAATTAAAAACCACGCTCAACTCCTGGTGGGGGAAGAGTATGCTTGCAGCATCAGAAAAACTGAGGGGTACTGTACAAGGCAGGTTAGATACGATTCAGGGTAGAGACGAGCTGAAAAAATTCATTATGAACAACTTTAGCGATATTGTCTCTTCGATAAAGTACGTCCGAGACTACGCTTCCAAATAATAGAACTCTTGCATTTTATCTCTAGTTATCTCATGATTCACTAATTCACTAGGAGATTAGTTTTCATGAGTCTACAACTCGCCCATCCCCCATCCATAGTCAGTAAACAAGAATTCCATTTGGACTTGACAAGCGCAATTAAGAATATCCATAACTTAGCCCTAGAGGAGGAATGCTACCGAAGAAGGTCAGCTGGAGAAGAAAAGGAGCAGGATGAATCCACTCTAGGCACTCCAAGCACAGATAGCTCTTTCGAAGAGTCTAAGGATGGGGAGAAGGCGCGTAGTAAAGGTTTTTTCTCTTTTCTTAACCGATCTGCAGAGGGGCAAAAAACTGTAGAAATATCGGTGCTTAGCGTAAGCTGCCTTAAATACTGCCAGCTTTATTGGTTGCAGAGCTTTAATAAAAAATTCAAAGGTGTGGTTCAAAATCTTGAAAACGATATAAATGACAATGATAGAGTTTTCTTAAAAAATAATAAATTTTTAGAAAAGCCTAAACTAGGAATGATCTTGCAGGAGCAGGTAATTAGAAAACTAAATAGCCAAGAAAAAATAGATAAAGTTTTTATTGA
>JAFEGS010000151.1 GCA_018239705.1 Verrucomicrobiota bacterium
CAATTCATCTCCAAGCTCATCCAAAACTACAATATAACAACCCCTCAAAAAGAAGTCCATCCTGCTGCATATGTCACATTAAGCTATATCGAACCTATTTACATCAAACTCACGCCAGTACAGGTAACGTGAACGAAGAATTGGTTTCGTGCCCGGGCACGCACACGGGCACGACTAGTTCTTCATGCTAAATCTATAAAATTCCTTCAGGGAAAGAGATATTGTATTTAATCTTGCTTACTCTGTCATCGATCTCAATCGAGTAGTTCCTGATAGTGGTGTAGAATCCTTCCAGCACGCTTTCTTCTTCGACTGAACCGTTTTCAAGCTTTTGTGCGGTATTTCGAATGTCTGACTCCTCTTGATCAGTCAGGTAGGAGGAAGAGCTTTTGTATACCTTGATCAATTCGTAAAATTTTCTTTGGTGAAAATAGTGGTGGTAAAGGCATTTCGTCTTCTCATCAAAACAGTCGGCAAAATAGCCTTCAATGGGTTTTTGCAAGAGCCCGTATCGCTCAATCGTTCCTGGATAGGAGAAGAGCACATTCCTCTGTTTCGTTGTGGGGGATATTCTGGTTGTGCTCTTGCCATACTGCTTTATGAGCTTTGTGACAATAATGGGATAGGAGTGAAACAGCTACGCCTCTTCCTGCTTTTCAGGTGACAGGCTTGCATAGCTGTGCTGCTTTAACGCCTCAGGGCTACTTTTGAACCAGTCTCTTACTCTGTGATCGAAAGGGATTTTTTCTCCATTTTTGAGTGGCTCGTACTTCTTACTTATCGCCACCTGTGGAGGGATTTTTACAATTTCGGCATATTTCTTTACCTCAACTACAACCGGTTCTGGAGTGGGAGTAGGAGTGGGAGTTGATACTAAAGTGACCTTTTTCTTTTTTACAGTGGGAGAAGGGGAGAGAGGCTTTGATTTAGGTGTAACTTCCTGCTTTTTCAGTGGCTTCTTATCATCCACCTTCAGCTGTGCCATTTTGTAGGCAAGGATATCAGCTTCTGGGATCGTTCGAGGCCTATTCGGTACATGGAGAGAGTGACAAAATTTTTTTTGATAGTCGACAAATGCATTAGCTGGATTGCCATACAGCCACTGCTCAACTAGTTTAAAGATGAGCTTGTTATCGTCATTGGTGGCAGCTTCGAGCAAGGCATCCAAATTTTCAGCAAAGACTGTATTAAACGCCTCAGTAGTCATTTCCGGGATATGAATAGCCTCTAGCTCTTCAGGTGACAGGCATTGTGCACCAAAAACGGGATTAATGTCGTAGCTGTGCGCATTATACTTGTGCTTCTCTCCCTGATAAAAGATGTAGGCCTTTTTATACACGTCGCTGATACTGGGAAGAGCTCTCTTATACGCAGCAGATAGCTCGCTGATCGTATCAAAGTGCATTTTTTCCTGTTTAAAATAGCGTGTTTCCTCCATTTGGAGCTGTTCATTCAAAGCGTAGCTATCGCTTCTCTCGTCGAATGCTTTCCACATTCGCTGCGCTTCCGGTAATACATATTTACTATCGCTTGAATGGTCTACTGCAAGTTTATGGTGATCCAGAAAAAGATTTCCCAATATAAAAATTTTATCGTGTGCAAGGAAGAGCTGCCACAGTTTTAAGACGGGTTGGCTACCAGTTTTATTATAAATCTTTATGAGCTCTAATCTACACTCCTCCATCGATTTCTCTGAGGCCTTTTCAAGTATTGAATTGATGGCAAATTCTTCTGCGGAAAAATAGGTCCCGTCCCAATCAATATGGGGAAAGAGTCCTGGCCTTCTCGAGAATTCTATGTTGAATGTACGCATCTCTTGGATGAGCAGCAGCTGTATATATTCCAAGTAGATTATAAAAATGATGTCTCTTCCGATGATTTTTTCTTCTGCTGCTCTATTTATATACCATGGAATTTCTGAAAATTCCTTAGCAGTAATTGCTGCTTTATTTTCTCTGCTTATAAGATCAAGAACTCGCTTTGATCTATTAAAGTATTTAGTTACTACCGAGTCTAAAGATGCATAGCATTTTTCTTTTTCTGCGATTTCGTTTGAGTTTTCAATAAACGTGCGGAGCTTTTCAAAAACCTTTTCTACTTCTGCCAGAGGAATACAATCCCTTTCCATATTTAGCATCTTTTTTGCTTCTAACTTAAAAAGAGTAATAAAAGCGTCAAACACGACTAAATCTTGTGCTTTGATTCCATTATTGCGTGTGGCTATGTTTAACGATTCATTTATCTGGTAGTTCTCTTTTTTCGAGTTATATAAAGAGATTGTTCTGTAAAGATGGTTGCATGGGCTTTCTGTATCAGAAAGAAATGACATCGTGAACACCCTCTAAAGATTTTTGCCAAAAATGATACCGGCGGCTGTGAAAAAATTGCAATATAAAAGGGAGATAGCTATAATCGACCCTCTAACATGCTTGAGGTGAAGATGGAAGCGAAAGGCCCGATCGATGATCAGACATACACACCGGAAGATGCTCAAAAGTATGATCAAGAAGAGCTCCCTTTCATCTCGGGGGGATCGCTGATCGATTCTCGGACAAGCCAGCTTAATGATATTTTGAATGAAAAGCTTGAAGAGGCTTTTCATAAACAGACATCGCAGATCATCTTTCACGACCTGGCAAAAATTGCCATCGAACACGACCCCATCGACTTGGCCCATGCCGTGGTCAGACTGCCCAGCAGCGTCCGCTATGTAGTGTATGAAAATCTGCCCGACCTCGAAGCGCAGATGATCTTCATGGTAAATGTGAGCACGAGCACTCGCATTGCTATCTTCCGCTATGTCAGCGATGAGGAGATCAAAAGAGTTGTCGAAAAAATGGCCCCCGATGACGCGGTTGTAGTTCTGGACGACCTGTCAGAGAGACGCAGACGTCGAGTGCTCGATCTTTTAGATCCTGCTAAGGCGCAGCGTGTTCGCGAGCTTCGAAAGCACGGCCTTGAGACGGCCGGTCGCTTGATGACCAACGAATTTTTTGCCTTTCCCATGCATACGACGATTGTGGAGGTGGCAGCGCACATTCGCGACAATCCCGGCATCGAGCTTACCCACAGCATCTTTGTGCTGAGCGATGAAAATGAGCTGATTGGCTACGTGCCATCGAGAAACCTTATTGTGAACCAGCCCCACGTGCCTCTGCGCCAGGTGATGCGTCCCGTGCTCCACACCATAACTCCCGATGCTACACGAGATGAGGTTGTCGATATAATAGAGCGCTACAACATCCCCGTTCTTCCCGTTGTGGATAACCTCAATAAGCTCCTCGGGGTCATCACAAACGTCGTAGAGATTATGGAGGACATTGCAGACGATACCATAGCAAGCATTGCCGGTACAGGGGAAGACTTTAGTGAAAATGAGCCTACATGGATGCGTTTTCTCTGGCGCGCCCCTTGGCTAGTGGTGACGCTGTGCGCCGGCCTTGTTACCGCAACCGGTATTTCCCACTTTAATGGCGAGGCGTGGTTTACGGTGGTGCCCTTCTTTGTACCGCTCATCACCGGCATGTCAGGCAATGTGGGTATCCAGTCCAGTACGGTCTTTGTGCGCTCTATTGCCACAGGAGAGATCTCGCCGGGAACAAAGAGGGAAGCAGTGGTGCGAGAGATCAGCATCGGCTCGCTCATTGGGGTAACATTTGGGCTTTTGTGCGGCGTGGTGGTGTATGGCCTGAACCGGCTTGGCGCTCACCATATTGGAGAGGATCCGGTGCTCATTGGTACGATTGTGGGTGCTGGGGTATTTGGCGCCTGTATTACGGCTGCAGTGCTGGGCAGTTTGTCGCCGCTCTTTTTTGCCAGGCTCAGAGTGGATCCTGCTGTTGCTTCTGGGCCCATCGTCACTGCCTGTAACGATGTTTTGGCGACCTTTATGTACTTCTTGGTTGCTAAGATTGTGTTTACGATCCTGATCTAGGGCGAAAGAAAACGACAAACGACCAAAAGGACAAAAACGACAAACGACACAAAAGACACAAACGACGAAAAGGACTCAAACGACATAAAACG
>JAFEGS010000152.1 GCA_018239705.1 Verrucomicrobiota bacterium
TGATGAGGACTTTAACCTCACTATATATGGCGCGTTGCACGCGCACTGTCGCCGTATTCACGGCTCAATAATCACGTTTATTCTACCCCAGGCTTATGCCTGGGGCCTACAGTTCGGACGTTTTTTAGCTCGATTTAAGCAGCCTTACGTAAAATAGCCGTGATAATCGGCGGTGGAATTCCCAGTTCAATGATTTTCTCTGGATGCTCTAGCAGGGATATTCTTAGCAGCCCGATTAAAGCCCGACAACTGTTGTGTTTCGGCTGAGGCCTCCACAAAGGTTCTTCTCCAAAGTCTGGATGGGGTTTATCTTCATAAGCTAGGATACTTGCAAGTAATAAAGCACTATATGCTGCAACGCAAAGTGCAGGTTGTTGTGATACCGAACGTTCATTTCTCACTTGTGCTTCTCCTATCCCTAAGATCGATTTCTCTTCCCTATGGTTATATTCAATCTGAACCCGATCCAGATATGCTTGCAGCAGCAGCTCAATAGATCCTTCGATATCTGTTGAAAGCAAGTATGCTGGTTGACGATAGTTTCTTTTGCCTCTTCTCACGTAAGGGAGTGGGGCAATAACAACCAGTCTTAAAAGCCTCCTTTTCGCCCCACTAGACCATAAGATCTTATTGACTTCTTTATACCTGATTTCTCTCCATTCACCGCCATAGAAGAAGGCTTTTTTGTGCCAAACAATACTATCATCCTGTCTCACCTCTTCAGGGGTAAACTTCTTATCATCATAGATTTTTCTACCTTCTCCTTGGAAAGGACGGCACAGTTTTGCGTCTTTTCTACACCTAGCGGTCAAATACACACGATCGATATTCATTCCCATACAAGTTTGATTACAGAAGCTTCCATCACATACCATCAATAATTTTTTATCTTGGCCTCCTTCTCTGTCAATTGCCTCTCTTATGTTTCTGACCTCCTTCACAAAGAGACAAGAGAGATTATATTTTTTTTGCAGCTCTCGGTAATCCTTCTTTTGTTCCTCAGAGGCTTTTTTCCCTGGTCGTTTAGGAGCATGGGCTTCAATAAAACGAATGGGAACTGCACGGCATGGAACTCCTGTACGCTTATAAAGTGGCATTAAAACTGAGAACTGAAGAAAACGCAAAGCCCATATAAAGTTAACGTGAAATGGAGGTGACATAGGATCTCTTTGCCAAGAGGCAAAAGCGATTTTTTTCCCTGTCTTTTTGAGCTTCGTATCGTCGGCTCCTATAATGATGTAATCTTCTTCAAAAAAGTGGAGACATAGTCCAAGCAAAGGGTTAAAAATCTTCTCGACTTTCCATTTGCACCATGAGTATAATTTGTAATCGGCACTAGGTTTTTTACGATCTCTTCCAAGAAAAATAGCTATGGAAGTGATGGTATGATGCCCGAAGCTGCACAGAGCGGCAACTGCATGTTCTCGAGCTCGATAAAAGGCTTCCAGCTTACAGAAAGCTGGTCTCCACATATTGACAATCAGGATAAAGGCTTGTAGCAGGTTCATAACTACTCCTTCTTTTGGCTTTAGACTCCAAACAAAGAGTATGTAATGAACCTGCTCTTTTTGTTAATTTAAATCTTGTAAAGGCAAAAAACGTCCGAACTGTAGACCCCAGGCTTATGCCTGGGGCTACTTGCTTCCGTCGCATCCGCGACTAAAAAACATCGCAAAAGTTTCTTTGTTTTGACGACATTGGGTAGAGAACTGGGGTGATATAGAGGATGAGGAGCTGAGAAATGAGTCCACCTCCGAATCAACACGGAAGGAATTTACTTCCGAGCATTTCCGTAATAGACTTTGGCTCACTTCTTACCCAGAGTCCATGAGCCCCCCCATTAAAAGGATTGAATTTAAATTTTTTATTATATATATTGAAGTTTGATAGGGTCCATTAATGTGAGGGGGACTTATGAATCTACTTCCTGGCAATTTGAGCCGGCAGCATTTCTATGCTGGAGCTGGTCAAGATGCAATTGAAGCATATAATGCTAACAAAACACAGCGAGATAATAAACAAACAAATGAAACGGTTAGGCTTATCTTACGAACCAATACAACAGAGCATGGAGTTACCCATGAAGTCATTGCACTGAAGTGGAGTGCCATGCAGTGGAAAGAGAAGCTGGGCTTTATTTTCGACAAAAGTGTTAGTTTTAATTTTAAATATATAGCGAAAGAAGCAAGCAAACAATTCCAATCGAGCGGGATTAAAAGCAATGAGTTTGCAAAGATATTAGAAACTTATGATAGTCACAGATTGTTGCCAATAAAGAAAATCGGAAATAAAGTGATAAATACCTTCAAGACTAGTGAGCTACTGCTATCTGAGATCGGTAGGGGTGCTATTAAGCCATTATTCGGTAGTGAGAAATCTACTACAGCCAAAATAAACTGGCCTCCAACACACGCAACTGCCAGGCCTGACCAAAGAGATGCCATTGATGCTAAAAGTTTAGCTTCTAAATTAAGGAGTCCAAGCTTGCAATTGGACCGCTTTCCCGTTAATGCGAAGAAATTGGTTTGCGATGCTGTAGAGGAGGAGGGTAAAATACCGCCGGAACTAAAAGAACAAATCGAAAACATGACAGATTATAATCAGATACTTTTGTTACTGGTTGGGGTTACACCTGCTATAGATTTTAAGGAAATTGCCAATCGGCGTATACACTAGAGCATCAGATCACCAAATCGCATTTTCTTGTTTTGGTGATCCGATTTCTCTATTTACCACACGATCAAAGGTGAGGTAGAGAACCGGTGTGACATAGAGCGTGAGGAGCTGAGAAAAGAGGAGCCCACCTCCGATTACCAGCCCAAGGCCTCTTTGCATCTCTGCTCCCTCTCCAATGCCTATGGCGATAGGAATAGCTCCCATGACGGCAGCTACTGTCGTCATCATAATAGGCCGAAAGCGGACCTGGCACGCTTCAAAGATAGCCTCTCGTGCTGTTTTACCTGCGTTTTGAGCCTCTTGAGCGAAATCGACCATCATAATGCCGTTCTTTTTGACAATGCCGATGAGGAGCAAAAACCCAACGCCGCTAAATATGGAGATAGGCTCGTTACATACAAGAAGCGTTATAGCCCCACCAAGGCCCGCAAAGGGAAGAGAAGAGAGAATTGTGAGCGGGTGGATAAAGCTCTCGTATAGAATTCCAAGCACAATATACATCACGCAAGCAGCGCTCAAAAGCAGGAGAAGTGTGCTCGTAGTGGCTCCTGTCACCGCTGTAGCAGTCTTGTCTAGCTTATACCCTACTGTATTTGGCAGTACGTCTCTTGCAATTGCCTCTACTATGCGAAGACCAACGTTTGGAGGGGTATCGTCTGAAAAGGAAAACTGCACCCGTGCTGTTGGGAGGAGGTCTTCTCTCTTCAGCAGGCTCATCCCAAGCTTTTCTTCTCGGTCTGCTACCACTTTCAGGGGGACGAGTGTGCCCTCAGTTGTAATTAAGGGAAGGTTGTCCATAGATTCTGCACGCTTACTATATTCGGGAAGGAGCTGCAGTATAATTTTTTCTTTTGTAGCGCCTCTTTGGATCTCGCCAATGGAATCAGAGCCGTAGACCTGCTTGAGGAGCTCTTGTATGTGTGCTTTATGGAATCCCAATTTTTTAAGCTGCTCTTCATTGACATTGACCACAAGCTTTGGCGTGTCATTTTGCGAAGAGGACTCAGCAAAAACGATGCGAGGATTATTTTGCAGAGCCTTTACAAGAGTGTCAGCCGCACTGTCTACATCCTGAAATTCCATCCCCTTGATGTACATGGCATACTGCCCTGGGCTTCCAAAATCCATGTTGATATTGATCATCTGGTAGCTTTGCGTAAAGGACTGGATGCCCGGGACTGCATCTAGCTCTTTTTGCAGCTCAGTCATGACGGCAGCTATGGCAGGTCTTGAGCTTTGCGGCAGCAGACGAGTCAGAAGGATGACATTCTTTTCGTAGTAGATGCTGAGAAAGGTGTCAATGGAGCTGTTTTTTTGAAAGATGGTTTCTAGCTGGTTTT
>JAFEGS010000153.1 GCA_018239705.1 Verrucomicrobiota bacterium
CGTAGAGCGTGACAGTCCTTCATTCCCCCTGCCGGGAAATAACAAATTACGAGATTTGTGAATTTTCCTAATTATTTCTCTCTGTGTTCTCTGTGGGCTCTGTGGTAGTTAAAATTTTACTACCACAGAGCCCACAGAGAACACAGAGAGGAAAAACTTGCACATCGCGTCAATTACACATCAAACACAACAAAACGATCACATCCAGAAAAATCTTTAAATGATCTGACATCAAAATAGCCATTTGAGCGGAGCATTGCTACTACCGACTCCTTCTGTCCGGCTCCAAGCTCAAACCAGCAGCTCCCGCCCGATTTTACATAGTCTTTAAGCTGCAAAGAGAGCTTCTCATAAAACTCAAGGCCCGTTTTTCCTCCAACCAACGCAGTCTTTGGCTCGTAGTCTCGCACGTGCGCATCTAAGTGCAGATACTCCTGCGCCGAGACATAGGGAGGGTTGGAGACAACAAAATCGGCCATTGTACCGTCAAAAGGCGTAAGTAAATCGCCCTCAACAAACGCCACATCGACCCCATTTTCAGCACTATTTTTGCGCGCCACATCAAGTGCATCTCGACTGATGTCTGACAAAACCACCTGCAGCTCAGGCAAAGCTTTCTTTATCGCAATGCCTATACATCCAGACCCCGCACAGACATCCCAAAGGGTTTTTCCTTTGAGTGTTCGCTTTTGTAGCTCCTTGACAATAGTATCTATGAGCAGTTCCGTCTCGGGACGAGGAATAAGCACGCTTCTGTTGACATGGAAAAGGCAGTTATAGAAAGAAACTTGCCCCTCAATATACTGTAAAGGCTCATTCTTTGCAAGGCGGGAAAGCCGCTGCCGGATAAGCAAAAGCTCCGTCTCTTCTAGTGGTCTTTCGAAGTTGAGGTAGAGATCAATGCGTTTTAAGCCTAAGGCGTGGGCCATGAGGTGCTCTGCCTCGAGGCGGCCAAAGACTGACTTTTTTGATTGTAAGTACTCTGTACACAGAGCAATGACCTGGCCGACAGTCTTCATACGCTCGGACGTGAATAGTGGGCAATGAGGGCCTCTGAGATCTCTTCAAGATCTCCATCCATGATCTGGTTGAGGTTGTACTTTGTGACGTTGATGCGATGATCTGTCAGACGGTTTTGCGAAAAATTGTAGGTGCGTATCTTTTCAGACCTGTCTCCTGAGCCTATCTGCGAAGACCTTGCAGCATCTGCCTCTTCTTTTTTCTTGAGGCGCTCACTTTCTGCAAGCTTTGCACGCAGCAAGCGAAAGGCCTTGTCTTTGTTTTTGTGCTGGCTTCGCTCTTCTTGGCAGAAGACTACAATGCCGCTTGGCATGTGCGTGATCCTGACTGCGCTGTCTGTTTTGTTAACGTGCTGTCCGCCGGCACCAGATGAGCGGGTCGTGTCAATGCGGATATCTTCGTCGCGGATTTCTATTTCGTCGTCATCTTGTGGTTCAAGCAAGACAGCCACTGTGATGGTTGAGGTGTGGACCCTGCCCTGAGCCTCTGTCTCCGGGACTCTCTGCACTCTGTGCGTCCCCGACTCATACTGCAGATAGCGATAGACTTTTGGCCCGGAAAAAATAGCAACAAATTCTTTGAATCCACCGAGATCAGACTCCGTAGCAGAAAGTCTCTCCTGCTTCCAGCCCATCTTGTCGGCATACATCGAGTACATGCGAAGGCAATCTGCCACAAAGAGAGCAGCCTCTTGACCACCGGCACCTGCACGCATCTCTATGATGGTGTTCGCATCGTCATATGGTCCTGGAGGGTATAGCTGCATCTCGAGCTTATGCTTTGTCTTTTCCAGCTGGTCAGAAAGCTTCTGGCAGTCATCATTGAGCACGGCAACAAACTCTGCATCGCTTTCTGACTTCAAAAGCTCCTGATTGTCCTGTAGCTGCTTCTCAAGCGAGGCTACCAGTTCATAGAGGCTTTTGAGCTCGCTTAAGCGCGCATGCTCTTGAGTGAGGCTCCGATATTTTTTCATATCGGAGACGCTATCGGGAAGGCTCAGCTCAGCTTCTAGCTCTGCTAGGCGAGCAAGTATTGTCGCGCACTGATCTGAATCCATCGTTACTTTTTAGCGCGTGCCTTTTTTGCAGGCTTTACCGGCTCAACAGGAGTCTCCTGCTGTGCTTGTGCCATGGCTTGTGCTTTCTGCTGCACTGCTTGATAGCGCTTGGTGAATCTTCCAACTCTACCCTCAGTATCGAGACAACGGCTCTCACCGATGTAGAAAGGATGTGATGAGGAAGAAATGGCTATGCGAAGAACTGGGTATTCTTTTCCTTCAAATACTTCTCGTTCTTTGCCTGGCTTGGCTGTTGTGCCGCAGACAAACTTGTGGCCATTTGTGGAATCGATAAAAAGAATCTCTTGGTACTCAGGATGTGTATTTTCCTTCATATAACTGCTAACGCTCCGTTCAATAAAATGTTATGAGGAGAGTGTACAGGCTCGCTTCTTAAAAGACAAGGGTTTTTCATCATAATGACACTTTGAAGGTCTTGTCCTTAAAGGTCCCTTCCTTCTTTAGCAAAATCTCAGATAACTGATTGTAGCCTTCTTTTTTCTCCCCCTTCTCGGTAAATAAGGAAAAGTCTTCCCAAGATCGTCCTGTATCATTCACTAATATTGAGTAGAAAACGTCCTCTAAGATTGTAATATCGACATCACAATGCATACACCACGATCTCCCTCCTATTCTACACAAGAGGAACCAGTGATTTTCATTAGTAGTAGTATCTTTTAAGCTCACAATGAATGCATGAGAGAGAGATCCTTCTGCTAATTGCTCAGGGACACGCATGATAGGTGCTGTTATGTACTCTTTACTAAGAATGGAAAATACCTCAAGCGGTGACTTCTTACTGATCTCGATCTCTTTCAACTTCTCTAACGCCTTCGGGAGAAGGTCAGGAGCGGTTTCAAAAAATGGAGCAGCGAAAGAACGTGTGTCAAACCAGTCCTCTCGGTCAGTAAATTTGTGCCCAGCCATCCAGCACACCTCAAGCGATACTGCGAATAAAAACAGGCATCTGTCAATGTTCAGAGGAGCCTCAAGAAGCTTTCCGTCTCTTGTCAACAGTCCTTGTAATTTTTTTAAATATGTATCTCTAAACAGTGTAAAAGACTCTTCAAAAACACCTGCGTCCGCAAAGAGCTCTGGCAATTGTTCGTACTTCTGTCGCCCCCCAAAAAGCTCCATGATGCGTGCATCTTCTCTTGCATGGCAAAATTGTGGTCTAAGAGCCTGCACCTCATCTTTAAGAAGTTGTGAATGTACAGAAAGCCTATTTGCTTCATCATACCCATCCATTGCCTGAGAGGCCTCTCTGATAGATGGGAAGAAATGCTGTAGCCGATTACTGATCGAAGAGGGACAAAAACCAACAAAAACAAACAGACCGAAGGAGAACTTTCGATACACCTCATCGAGCGAAATGTTTAGCTCATTTAGTGTCTTATCAATTTTTTCATATTCACTCTTTTTTTCAATATATGCTCCCCATATCTTCTGAAGTACTGCATCGATTATAATGGGATAGTAGCGAGTGAGTCGAATGATTCCCATGTGCGTTTTGTCTACACAGGCAATTCTCATGCAGTCCTCAAGGGGAAGCCAGCTTGCGTTTATTAGCTCAACAGCGGTACCAGGGTGTAAGTGACCTAAAAACATGATGTCTTTACTCCAAAGTATTTATTATTTTATAAATACTATTTTAAATGATTTTAGAATTAATTTTCTAGGTTTATTTATGTTTTATTAATGAGATGAGTAGAATTTAAAACGACAAAAACGACAAACGACACAAAGGACGAAAAAGACGAAAAGGACTTAAACGACAAACAACGACCAAAACGACCCAAAGGACAACCTTAAGTCGTTTTCGTCCTTTTCGTCGTTGTTTGTCGTTTAAGTCCTTTGTGTCGTTTTGGTCGTTGTTTGTCGTTTAAGTCCTTTTCGTCTTTTTCGTCCTTTGTGTCGTTTGTCGTTTT
>JAFEGS010000154.1 GCA_018239705.1 Verrucomicrobiota bacterium
CAGAAAAGCTGAAGAGCTGGATTGCTCGCTTCCCGCACTCTGTTAATCCCTCTATTTTTACCGATCTCTATCTGCTCTATTCGCTTAACACTGAGAGATTCCTGGCGCACCGCCACGCCTTTCACCTCTTCCGCCTTATCATCTCTCTCCACCTCATACAAAAAAAGCTCCTCTACTCACTCTCGTGCTTACCGGACCAACGGCAGCTTGAAATCCGCTGGATCCCCACATCACTCGTCTTCCCCTTTACCACAAAGCCGGTCCTTGGATGCCTCATTGGCTTTAATATGCTGAGTAGATTTGAGCTTTTTGATGAAGAGAATATTCTGTTATCGCTACAAAAGCATCTACCGCAACTAAAATTGGTAGAAGAGAGCCCCTATTGCCACACCTCGCAGCATAAAAATTTAAAGCTTTTCTATTTCGAAATTGAAGAAAAGAGCGGCTCTATCTTTTCAATTATTAAGCCAGATGTCTTAAAAGAGTCGATAAGAGAGAAGATCAAAATCAGTATCCAGTCTCTTACTCCCACAATTTTTATGAAATTAAACGAGGAAGAGCATTACAAACACATCATTACGCTCAGCCAAGAGATACGCTCCTTACAAGATCAGCCGCAGGTCTATATCACACTCGAACAGCAGACAGAAAAAGAAATTATTTTCCGTATTATCTTGGTCTATATCTCACCTTTTCACAATTTTCCCCTGAAAAAGTGGTTCTTTAACTGTACCTTTGTCCACGAGCGCACCCTCACAGTAAAACATGTGGATGGCCACCCCGTTGAAGCGCATGTCTTTTGCCTCCACCTTCCACGTGAGGCCTCTATTTTGCGCTCGAATGGCGCGCTGGATTTCTACGCTGCGAGGAAAAATATCAGCAATCTGATCAGAACGGCGATAGGGGAGTTTCGAGACTACAACGGCGGTATTATCATCCAGCAGCAGGACCTGCTTGGAGGCTTCTTTAAGCACTTTCCTGAATGTGCCAGTAGCGACCCAGAGCTTATCGAAACTTTTTTTTACGCAATTGTGCCTGTTGAAAAGCAGGTTGTACTGTCGCAGGATATCCTCTCAAAGCTATTTATCCACTTTTTAGAAAACCGCCACAGCGACTTTCCAAAAAATGCAGCGTACGTCCTCGATACCTACCCGCACGACTCTCATCTCTTTCTTATCGTCTATGGCGAGCATGTATCTATAAAGCCGATCCTGTCAGAGCTTCTGCAGGAGCTGCACAGCACTTCGAAAGATATTGCATATGCCTTTATTGATACTCCAAAGGGCCTATTCTTGAGCGGCGTCTTCTTAGATCACGATCCCGCTATCATAGGGCCCTTTTTACATAAGCTCAAACAGGCTCTGGATCGCTGGCAGGAAAAGAGAAGAGAAGAGCTTGTGCTCAGGATTGGCATGGAGCACCCAATGGTCTCCCTCGATCCTCGTATAGCCGGCGACACCGTATCGGGCAACATGCTGAAACTGCTCTTTGAAGGGCTGACCCGATTTGATCAAAATGGCAATATTGAAAATGCTGTAGCAGAGTCGATAGCTGTTTCTCCTGATTTACGCGAGTATGTCTTTAAGCTGCGCTCCTCATTTTGGAATGACGGCTCTTCTGTTTCTGCCCACGACTTTGTCTATGCCTGGAAAAAGATCCTTGCACCCGATTTTGAGACGACCTTTGCCCATCTTTTCTATCCGATAAAAAATGCAAGGGAGGTCAAAGAGGGGGCACTTCAGATGGATGCTCTGGGCATTCAGGCGATAGATGACTTTACGCTCAAAGTGGAGCTTATCAACCCCACCGCCTATTTCCTGCAGCTCTTGGCGCTTCCCATCTATTCTCCGGTCAACCGCCTGATCGATGAGCAGTGCCCGCAATGGCCCTATCAATCGGGCAAAAGCTATCCCTGCAATGGGCCTTTCCAGTTGAAAATGAACGAGCCGTGTCAAGGGTATCAGCTAGTCAAAAATCCCTTGTACTGGAATGGCAGGAATTTGAATGTCGACCAGATCACCATGACCATCATCAACCCTGCGCATGCAATCCAGGCGCTTCAAAGAGGCGAGCTTGACTGGATAGGCAACCCTATGGGCGACTGGTACCCCTTCTTTAACAACGCTAAAGAAGAGAAGGTGGTGACCTTTCGTAGTAGTGGTGCAAGCTGGTGCATGTTCAATACAATTGCCTATCCTTTTCATCACGTCAAATTGCGTCAGGCCTTTGCATATGCTATCCAGCGATCGAAGATTATTGAAAAGGCGTACCTTCCCTTAGAGGCTGCCTATTCGCCGCTACTGCCCCATTTGCGCCAAAGTAACTGCCCAGCCTTTCCCGAATATGACCTCATGAAGGCGCAGCAGCTTTTCCAGGAGGCACTGCGCGAGCTCAACATCACCAAAGAGTCTCTCTCTCCGGTAAGTCTGGTATTTCAAGAAAAGGGGATACGAGAGTATACGGCAAAATGCCTCCAAGAGCAGTTTCAGGAATGTTTTGGGATAGAATGCGAGCTGAAGCCGCTTTCTCGACCTGCCTATTTCGATAAGATGGCCTCCGGTGACTTCCAGATGGGCCTTGCGCTCTGGACATCGCTGGTTGACGACCCTAGCTACACGCTCAATGCGTTTAAATCGCCCTATGAGGGGATTAACTTCGGTAAATGGGAACATCTCGACTTTCAGCGTGCACTCAAAATGAGTGAGCAGGTAGCCAATCCCTTCCAGCGCTCCTGTTCCCTCATAAAAGCAGAGGAGATTCTCTGCGACCAGATGCCCATCGTCCCGCTCTATTACCAGCCCACACAACTGCTTGTGAAGAAGGAGCTGCAGGTCAGCTACAGGCTTCCTTGCGGGCCTTTCTGTTTCGAAAAAAGCTTTATACCTAATTAACAGCACTTGCGGTCAATTTGTCGAAGGTTCAACATTGAGGGTAATACTTGTAAAACCTTAAAAAGGAGTAGAGTATTATGTACCCACAAGTTACTAATAGCCCTATTGAAAAAGAGCATTCTATTGCTAGTTCAGGAAACGATAAGTGTGTAATCTGCCTGGATCCATTGTCATTAGCAGGACGGCTGGTCAAAGTGATTTGCCCGAATGGACACAGGCTTCATGCAGACTGTCTTAGGCGACTGCGAAAATATAGCCAGGAATGCCCCACTTGCCGTCAGCATATATTCACCTTTTCGTCTCTTTCTCCTTTACAAGAGCCTCTGACCCAAAAAGCGCCCAGTAGCCCGCCTTCGCCCATTAATGACTCACAGCTCTTTTATGAGGATACACCACCGCCCGAAACCTTTGATGACGATATGTCGTTTCCGGAAGGCCTCATGCATGAACAAGAGACACCTCTTACACTCGAGTGCATCACAGGAAATAAGTGTGAAGATGATAGATCGCTCCTTGAAGGTGTAGTGAAGCTACGTGCGCCGGCATTGGAAGGAGAGACCCCTCCTGCCGATTTTATCATTGTAGCTGATGTCTCGGGCAGTATGAATGATGATAACAAAATAGGCCAGCTGCGAGAGACGTTGACCTGGCTCACGGATAACCTCAATGAGCGCCATCGCATGAGCCTTATTACGTTCAATAGGAGCCCACGGCGCGAGACCCCGCTTACTGTCATGAACAGTGCAGGAAAAGCAATTCAGGCAGCTGTTATCGCAGGCATCACTGCCGGTGGAGAGACCGATATCAGCAAGGCCCTTACTATGGCTGCTGCCGTGCTAGAGAGTCGCCGCCATCCAAATCAAGTCGCTTGTGTGATGCTCATCACTGATGGACAGGATACTTCCGGCTCGCTCAATAATGGTGGTCGAGTGCTTGTGCGTGCACAAGAGGCGATTGCAACAATTGCAGCAAGGGCACTTCTTGTCTGCATTGGTCTTGGCGCAGATCACGATGCACACCTTCTATCGAGACTCAGCGATGAAGCGCGAGGCTCTTTTCAGTACTGTGCCGGCTCTGAAGAGATTGCCGGGACCGT
>JAFEGS010000155.1 GCA_018239705.1 Verrucomicrobiota bacterium
CATACTCTTCAACATCGGCCCCAAATCCTGTAGAATAGACGTCGCCATCCCGGGTAATGATCCTGATAGCAGCATGCATCGGATAGGCTGCTGCCAGCCTGCTGATAAGAGGAAACTCTTCGAAAGGAAGTACCTGCCTCGGGTTTGTAAAAATTTGAATTACAGCATCTCGTGGAAACTCAGAGGGCGGTTCCTTGCCATCCGGGAAAAATTGCTTTGCGTGCAAACTTAAATTGCCCATTTCAGCAGGAGAGAGCTTTTCCACCGGCACAAACTCAGGATGAAGCCAGCGGTCTACCGCTACAAGGCCATCCGGAGAGAGGTAATTCCAGTATTCATGTTCACTGCCCTTCGTCTTGAGCTCATCTCTTGCTGTATCAAACTCCATCTTCCTGATAAGCTCTGAAACTGCTACATAACTGCCCTGCTTTTTGATCAGCATCCCGCCCTCAAGATCGGTTTTGATCTGATGGCTATTTTGCCCACCGAGCGTAGAGTTCTGAAAACCAGTGATTTGGTAAATCAGCCGGCTTTGAATAAGAAATTTTGCCCCCTCATAATCGTTATTGAAAAGGGAGATGTCGAGCCCCAGCTCGCTCCAGCGATGGGTGTAGTGCGCTCGTTCAAGAACTGCCTCGAGGCTGCTTCCTTCAGGGACAGTGCAGAGTTTGGCCTGAAACGAGCCCAGTTGTGTCTGAAGTGCGCTGCTTTCTGAAAGCATTTGAAAAAAGCTCTCGGCAAGCGCTCTTTTCTCTTTTTCTAGTGGAGCTTTAAGGAGCTGTTCGGCAAGAACGATCTTCTCAAAGGTTACCTCGTCAATACCGCAGCCCTTGGCCACCTTGCCGCAGAGATACTCCAGATTTTTCTTTCCTGTCTCGCCTTCACAAATACCCTGCCAACTGCTTCCAAAACAGCTGACGATTTTTTCGAGCCTATAATCCCTGACTCCAACCATGCTATAAAAAAATCTCCCAAGCGACGCGAGAAAACCGCGTTCTCTATCGAGGCACACCTTATTGTCGCTATCGAGATAGAGAAGCGCATGTTCCTTTAGAAGATCGACACTTTGGATATCAAAATCAGCGGCCATACCCTTTTACTCACCCCACAAAAAATTTATTAGTAGCACAATTTCTTTAAAAAACCAAAGATTTTTTCGGATCTGAAAAAAATAATTTATCATGTGGAAAAAATAAGAGCAACATGATATAATTAATTAGTATTTTTTTAATTTCATACAATTACGAGGAGGCTCACACCATGGGCGAACCACTTACTACGTTTCACTACCCTCTTAAATCGCAAGCGTGCAGAGCAGCTGATTTCTTCTATACACCGGCACGGAAGCTTTTTGGCGGAAGAGACGTCTACGCCGTACCTACTTTGCATCAAGGACAATTTTCCTTAAAATTTGAAGAATATGCCTCGTCTACTGAGAGCGATTGGCTAGAGACCGCACGCGATATGGTACTGCTTGTGCCTGGATTACTTTTAGGGGCTATTTGTCACCTTTTGGGCGCTAACGAAAATCATCAATGGGTAACAAGTCAATACCAAAACGCCCCAAAAGAACAGCAAGCGCAGCGACCGGCAAAAAATGTCTACTTCACAGTTGATGATCGTATTTCCTCTTCCGAGGCAAACCCTGTACATTGGGATGCCATAAAGAAACGATATGCTCCGGATGCAAAAGTACATCAGATTGACTACTATAGGTTAAGGCAGCCTCTTGACACAGAAGAAAATGATCTCTACCTCGTCTTTAAGCCGCATACCCATAATCTTTTTCTACCTGATAGCCACTTTGCAGGTCACGCTGGAAAACGCACTGCACAAAATCCTATAGGCTTTCTTGATAGCAAGGGAATTCAAAATAAAACTATTATTTTCGATTACGAAGGGCTAGAACGATATCGAGGCGTAATACAGATCAAAGAGACCATGGAAAGGCTCTTTGGAAGCAATTGTATAATGCGATCATTTCCTGAGTTGAATCAACACACAATAGAAGCTCGCTGCATAGATCGACCGTTTTGGTTCAAGTAAGCGATTCCAATTGCCACTAAATTGTCCTGTGTGCTACCAGATGGACCAATCAATTGGAGGTCCAAAATGTTTCTTCGTCTAGCGCTCCTTTTTTCCTGCCTTGCCGTCATGAATACAGGCTTTGCCTCTTCTTGCTGCGGACGACCTCCTGCTCGCTTCAGTCAATTGCCCCCCTCCGGAATGGTTTTGATCCCGGGAGGAGAATTTGTCATGGGATCAGACGGCCAAGAGGCCAAAAATGACGAAAAACCCACTCACCGTGTAAAAGTCAGCGCCTTCTGGATGGACGCACATCCCGTCACCAATCGCCAATTTAAAGAATTTGTTGATATAACAGGCTATGTCACTACCGCAGAAATAGCGCCAACGCTCAAAGAGATAATGGCCCAAGTGCCTCCCGGAACTCCTGCTCCTCCGCCTGAAGTGCTCATCCCGGCCTCCCTCGTTTTCAAGCCTACAAATGGCCCAGTGCCTCTCACAAACCACTACACCTGGTGGGAATGGAAGGGAGGAGCAAACTGGAAACAGCCGCTTGGCCCCGGAAGCTCCATTGAAGGAAAAGAGGACCATCCGGTCGTGCATGTCTCTTGGGACGATGCAGCTGCCTATGCAACATGGGCCGGTAAGCGCCTTCCCACAGAAGCCGAATGGGAATTTGCAGCCTATGGCGGAAAAACCAATATTGTATACGTATGGGGTAACGAAGAATTTTCGGAGGAGAAGCCGCAGGCTAATATCTGGCACGGCGAATTTCCCCATAAAAGTACCAAGCCAAATGGCTACATCGGTACAACAGAGGTCAAGAGCTTTCAGCCAAATGGGTATGGGCTGTATGACATGTCCGGTAATGTCTGGCAGTGGTGCTCCGATCTCTATAACATATCGTACTACAAAGAGCAGGCAGCACTCGAGCTCTCTACAAACCCCACCGGTCCGGAGGTGAGCTTTGATCCTCAAGATCCGATAGCCACAAAGCGGGTGCATAGAGGGGGCTCTTTTTTATGCCACGCAAGCTACTGTAAGGGGTACCGGATTACGGCTCGCATGAAGACCTGTCCCGACACAAGCCTGAACCATCTAGGCTTTCGCTGTGTCAAGGATGCTTAAAATAAACGGCATTGGCGTCTCAGCATTGTACGGGTAGGGGCCACCGCTTTCTTAGGTGAAAGCCCCTCAGTGACGCTGATAGCACCTGTGACTGCAGAGGTACAATTTGAATTTTTCGTTGCTCTACACTGCTCTTTTGTTTTGAGAGCGTCAAGAATAGGTCCTACATTATCCCTGTTTGATTTTGTAAGGGGACCTGCCGATCCAAAATCGCCACACTTAACGCGAAATACGTTAGGACTGATCTCTTTGATAAAAATATTGCGCGGCTGCAGATCGCCATGGCTTACATTCTCTTTTTCGAGGGTTTTAATTGCCTTACGCAGTATTCTCGAAACAGGCTGTTCTAAAGAGGCACGCGCTTCCTTCGAAAGATAGGGGAGCTTGCTCTCCAGGCTATCATCCATTGCTTCCATTACCATGAAGCTGTGAGTAGCTCCTCCGGTAAATGTATTTTGTTTGTTCAAAATATTATGCGTCGCATTGATCTGTATTTTCAAATTATTAATTGAACGCTCACTCATTTTTGGAAAGAGCGTGTGCAGCGAAAAAAATCCCTCTTCTCCATAGAGAAGCGTTATAAACTCTGGTTTGCCTGTGAGTAATCTATGTACTGCTAGCTCTGATGTCGTCTGTTTGGTCCATTTAAGCACAACAGCTTTGCGCCCGGCTATTGAGGGATGGAGGTTCTGTTGTCCCTCAGGTATGGCAACGCGCAGAACAATAACACCATCGACTTCATTAGCTTTTAATATAGAAAAATCCGTCGAAGACAATAAAAGATTATTCAGAGGATTCATTAATAACGCCATGTTTTTTAATGA